>SVOX01000044.1 GCA_015066165.1 Oscillospiraceae bacterium
CGTAGCCGTTTTTATTATCAAAGGTGAACGCAAAATTGCTCTTTACGGTTATAAATTCTTCACCGTTACGGATAACTTTATCGTCGGCTGTCCAGTCAGATTTATGTTCTTTCCAGACATTTATATCGGGGTTGTAACTTGTGTAGTTATCGGGCGCACCGTAAACGAGTGTGCCTTCAAGACCGCTTCGTACAAAAAAGCCCAATTTTTCGTTTATGTCTTTTTTTGTTGTATTAGTAAGTGTTACTTTAATAAAACAGGTGGGCTTACGGCAAACGTTAGTAATTGCCTCAATATTAACTTTAATATCGTTTATATTGTGTTCAACGCTATGAACGGGGATGCCGTCTTCTCGGAAGTGGTTTACGGTTTTTTTGAAATCAAACTGATTTTTGTCACCGTCAGTAAACCAAATACCGCTACAAGGCACTTCGTCCCAGTATTTTTTACCGTCAAAACTTTCCATCATTTCGCCAAAAATGATTTTACCCTCGCTCCAAATGGTAAACATACGCTCGGTTTTAGGGCAGTGTATATAACGGCGTGTAGTGATAGGTCTTAACCATTTACTTTCCATAACAATTCTCCTTTATTAAAGATTAAGGCAAACTACAGAAGTTATACCTAATAGCATACCTAAAATTTGTTGTTTTGTAAAGCGTTCTTTATATATTGTAAGTGAGATAATACCTGTTAAAATAATACCGCCTGCTGAAATCACCGGGAATAAAAGTGATGCAGGAAGTCGGCTTAAAACCATTACGAGATAGTTTACAAGAGCATTTGCGCCACCGCAAATTATTGGTAAAATAATTACAGGTTTTGTTAAAACGGGTTTAAAATCTTTTTTGTGGTATATAATAGCAAAAATAAGACAAACAACCGTTACCAAAAATAAAGAAACAGCCATAAATTCATTTTTAAACGCTTTGTTTTGATTCATTTGCTGAACCTTTTGAGCGGTTGTGCATACGCCGTTTCCAACAAGGGCAAGGGTTACGAAAATTAACCATTTAACAGTGGGTTTCTTTTCGCCCTTTACAAAGTTTATAAGGAATATTGAAGCGAAAAGAAGAACAAGACCGATATAGAGCATAAAACTTGGTTTCTCGCCTAAAAATAGTATTCCGTATATTGTTGGGATGATGAGTGAGTAAGATGTTACGAGCGAAGTAAGCCCTAAAGAACCGTACATTATTGCAAAGAATCCAAACACCGTTGCCGAGCCGTAACCCAATGCGAAAATTATGGCGTATGGTATGTAATCCCAAGAAAATATAAAGTTTTTACCTGCGCTTATGATAAAGAAAATCATAGCAATTCCAACCGAAAGAAAAGAAAACAAAAACGGTGCGTTATGCTTTAGTGAAAAAGATTTTCGGGTGAGACCTTGGGTGGACATACCAAGTATTACTAAAATAATTAAAAAAGCGTCCAATTAAAACATCTCCTTTTAAGGATAGAATACTGCTAATTTGAAAATTTTACAATGTACTATAGTTTGAAAAATTGTTCTATTTTCCGTTTTTTGTTGACATTTTAGAATAATGATTATATAATTTTTTTTGAGGGGATTGGTATGAATTATAATTACAGCATAGAACTTCTTAACAAAGTAATGAAGGATTTTTCCATTGTTACGGGTAATAATATTGCCCTTTATGATGTTGATTTTAATATTTTGGGTTGTAATTATGCCAACCGTCAGCGTTTTTGCGCTTATGTTCAGTCGAATAAAACGGGTAAAGAACGCTGTAGCAAATCTGATAGATTATTGCTTGAAAGATGCGCCAAAGAAAAAGTGCCTCAAACACATATTTGTCATGCAGGGCTTATAGATATATGCATCCCCATTAAATACAACAATTCTGTCATTGCTTACATAGTTTTGGGGCAAATAAAAAATGATATTTCTTTCAAAGGTATTGCAAAATACGTAAAAGATCTTGAGTTAGATTATAAAACACTTGAAGAAAGTTATAATAGTATTCCTTACGCAGATGACGAGAAAATACAAAGCGTTATCAGTATTGCGGTTATGCTTACCGAGTACATACTCTATAATGATATGATTAAGCCACGTCTTAACATAAGTGTTGAACTTGCCACAAAATATATTGATGAAAATTATACAAATGAAATTACGGTTAGTGACATTTGCAAAGCGGCGAACATATCCAAAAGTGTGCTTTATAAAAACTTTTCTTCATATCTTTCGCAAACGCCTGTTGACTACATAAATAAAAAAAGAGTGGATAAAGCGTGTAAATTACTGCTTACCAGCAATTTATCTATTGAAAATATTATGAGCAAGGTTGGTTTTTCAAACATTAGTTATTTTTACAAAAGATTTAAAGAATTAAAAGGTATAACTCCAAAACAGTACCGCTTACAAAACAAAGAAAATTTAAACATTAAATCAAAAAACAACTTTTTTTAAAAAATGCTTGACAAATGGCTCAAAAGCGGTTATAATACCACTGTTGCAATTCCAAAGACAGCAGGTGGCATTTGCCGTAAGTTTAACGCCTGCCGAGGTTAAGCGATTAAAATTTTAAGTTTTACTTGATATTTTTATGCTTGTCCGTAGTCTTTGGGCAAGCATTTTATTTTTCACTATTTACATTTTTACGGAGGTGAAACGCATGCCCAACGCAGCGGTTTTAGAACAAAAACAAAAGCAAGTTGCTGAACTTTCGGAAAAACTCGCAAAGGCAGTTACTGGTGTAGTTGTTGACTATAAGGGTACAACAGTTGCCGATGATACTGCTCTTCGTAAGGAACTTCGCGAAAACGGTGTTGATTACTTTGTTGTAAAGAACACAATTTTAGGCCGTGCTATCGCTGATACCGATTTAGCAGAAATGTCTTCTGCTCTTGAAGGTACAACAGCTATTGCGCTTTCTTATGAAGATTACACAGCAGCAGCAAGAATCCTTTGCAAATTTGCAGAAGATCATGAAAACTTCAAAGTTAAGACCGGTTTCTTGGACGGTAAGGTAGTAGATGTTGCTACTATTACTTCACTTGGTAACCTTCCCAGCAAAGAAGTACTTCTCGCAACTGTTTGCAACGCTTTCCAAGCACCTATCGCAGCATTCGCACGTGCTGTACAAGCTATTGTTGACAAAGATGAGTCAGCAGAATAATTAAAAATTTTAAAACATTTATTATTGGAGGAATTAAAAATGGCATCTGAAAAGATTACAGCAATGATTGAAGAATTAAAAACTCTTACAGTTTTGGAACTTTCCGAACTCGTAAAGGCAGTAGAAGAAGAATTTGGCGTATCTGCAGCAGCAGCTGTAGCAGTAGCAGCTCCCGCAGCAGGCGGCGCAGCAGCAGCTGAAGAAAAGACTGAATTTGATGTAGTACTCAAAGAAGTTGGCGCTGAAAAGATTAAGGTTATTAAGGTTGTTCGCGAAGTTACAGGTCTTGGCCTTGCTGAAGCTAAGGCAATTGTTGACGGCGCTCCTAAAACTCTTAAAGAAGCTGCAGCAAAAGAAGAAGCTGAAGAAATCAAAGCTAAACTTGCTGAAGTTGGCGCTACTGTTGAACTTGCTTAATTTTAAAGTTGGTTTATTTAAAAACGGAACCTTCGGGTTCCGTTTTTTTATATCTATTTCCTATAAATGCCTTCTTCTTTGAGGAAGAGGGACCAACCGCAAGGTTGGTGGAAGGAGTTATTCACTCAATGTGTGAGCCCTTAAGATAAAAAAAGTGCAAAATTCCACCAACCACATTTTAACGCTTTAAAGTATTGAAAAATAATGCTTGACATTTACGCTTTAAAGTGTTAAAATCTTTTGTGTTGAGAAAATATATAATATAGGTGAAAAAATGGTTATTACAGATTTATTAGAGAAAAATGCCCGACTATACGGCGCAGAAATAGCGCTTGTTGAAGTTAATCCTTCTGAAGAGCGTGACAGTGCGGTTACTTGGCGTGAAGCACGCCTTATTGAAAGCGCCAATGATGCGCCTTACCGCCGTGAGATGACTTGGGGTGAATTTGACCGCAAGGCAAACCGTTTTGCAAATTTACTTTTAAGCCGTGGTATAAAAAAAGGCACAAAGGTTGCTATTCTTTTAATGAATTCTCTTGAATGGTTGCCAATTTATTTTGGTATTTTAAAAGCGGGTTGCTTGGCAGTGCCGCTCAATTTCCGTTATTCAGGCGAAGAAATTAAATATTGTTTAGATTTGGCTGACTGTGAAGTTTTGGTTTTCGGTCCTGAATTTAGCGAACGTGTTGACAGCGTTGTTGACCGCTTGGATATTGTAAAAACTATGTTGTTTATTGGTAAAGAAAAACCCGAATATGCCGAAAACGGTGAAGAACTTATGAATTATTGTTCTACTTCGGCTCCGCCAATAGCACTTTGTGAAGAAGATTATGCTGCTATTTATTTTTCTTCGGGTACTACAGGTTTCCCAAAAGCAATTTTACACAGACACAAAGCGCTTTTATCTTCTTGCAAAACCGAACAAAATCATCATTCACAAACACGTGAAGACGTGTTCCTTTGCATACCGCCATTATATCACACAGGCGCTAAAATGCACTGGTTCGGTTCACTTTTGGCAGGAAGCCGTGCAGTTTTGCTTCGAGGAGTTAAGCCCGAGTGGATTTTGAGAACCGTTACCGAAGAAAAATGCACAATAGTTTGGCTTTTGGTGCCGTGGGCACAAGATTTGCTTGATTCTATAGAATCGGGCAAGGTGAAACTTGAAGATTATCTTTTGTCACAATGGCGTTTAATGCACATCGGCGCTCAACCTGTACCTCCAAGTCTTGTAAAGAGATGGCTCAAATATTTTCCAAATCATCAGTATGATACTAATTACGGACTTAGTGAATCTATAGGTCCTGGTTGTGTTCATTTGGGGGTTGAAAATGTTCATAAGGTTGGTGCAATTGGTAAAGCAGGATATCTTTGGGAAGTTAAAATTATCGATGAAAGCGGTAACGAAGTACCCGACGGAGATATTGGTGAATTAGCAGTTAAGGGGCCGGGTGTTATGGAATGTTACTATAAAAATCCTGAAGCCACTAACGAAATTTTGAAAGACGGTTGGCTATATACCGGAGATATGGCTAAAAAAGATGAAGACGGTTTTATATATCTTGTTGACCGTAAAAAAGATGTTGTAATTTCGGGCGGGGAAAATATTTATCCCGTTCAAATTGAAAATTTACTTCGCAAATTCCCAAAAATCAAGGATGTTGCCGTAATAGGTCTTCCTGATTCGCGTTTGGGTGAAATTGCTACCGCTATTGTAGAAGTAAAAGAGGGTGTTACTTGTACCGAGGAAGAAATTAACGAATTTTGCAAAGAACTTCCACGTTATACAAGACCCAGAAAGATTATTTTCGATAAAGTACCCCGTAATCCTACGGGCAAAATTGAAAAACCTGCGCTTCGCAAAAAATATTGCCCCGACGGACTTGTAGAGGCGCAAATTAAGAGTTAGTTTAAAGAGATAATGAATAGAAAATTCTCTTTAAACTGCGATTTAAGGAGAATTGATATGAGCAAAAATACAAAAAGTTCTAATCGTTGGCTTATTTTAACTGCATCTGTTTTTGCAATGCTGTTTGCCGGAATTATTTACGCCTGGTCAATTTTAAAGGTTCCTTTTGCGCAAGATTTTGGCTGGAATGCCGAACAATTATCGCTTAATTTTACGCTGACTATGTGTTCGTTTTGCTTGGGTGGTTTGTTAGGTAGTTTTTTGGCTCGTAAAATAGGTGTTAAATTGACAGGTTTAATTTCTGCCGTTTTGGCAGGAATCGGAATGGTCACTACCGGATTTTTAAACAGTGACAGCGTAGTGTTGTTATATTTGACTTACGCTGTTATGGCAGGGTTGGGTATTGGTATTGCCTATAACGTGATAATTGCTACCGTGAGCGCTCATTTTCCTGATAAAAAAGGGCTTTGCACAGGTTGTCTTATGATGGGGTTTGGTGCAAGTTCGCTTATTCTTGGCAACCTTGCCGACCTATCGTTTAAAAGTGAATTTGGACTTAAAGGTACATATATTTTGCTTGGAATTGCACTTTTTGCGGTTTTGGGTTTGGTGAGTTTGTTCTTAAGGCGTCCGATTGAAAATGAAGTTTTACCTGTGGTTGTGAAAAAGAAAAACGGCTTTGCAGAAGATTTTGAACAAAAGGATTATACAACCAAACAAATGCTTAAAAGATTTTCTTTTTGGCGTGCATTTGCATTACTTGCTTTTGCTACTGCTGTTGGCAATTCGGTTATAAGTTTTGCACGTGATTTGGCGGTTTCGGTAGGTGCCAAGGTAACGTTAGCAACCACGCTTGTTGGTGTACTTGCTGTATTTAACGGTTTTGGTAGAATAATTACCGGTGCTTTGTTTGACTGGCTTGGAAGAAAAAAGACAATGTTAATTGCTACCGTTTTAACAATAGTGGCAGCGGGAATAACGCTTTTATCTGTAATAACCGGTTCGGTGGTACTGTGTATTATAGGGCTTTGTTTGACAGGTTTGTCTTACGGCTCATGTCCTACAATGGTGACTTCGTTTGTGTCTTCTTTCTACGGACAAAAACATTTTGCCACAAATTTCAGCATAATGAACTGCAACCTTATTTGCGCTTCTTTTATAGCAACTGTTTGTAGTAATTTGCTTAAAACTTTTGGTGGATATACGGCGCCGTTTATTTTACTTTTAACGTTGGCGGTTGTGGCTTTAATTCTTAATTTAAGTATTAAACGCCCGTAAGCAAAATACGCTATTTTGTTATTGATTTTGGTTGGAATTTATTATATAATATTTAATTATAATATTTATCTATTTACAGAGGTGTAAAAAATGAAAAAACTAATGCTCGGAAACGAGGCAGTAGCGCGCGGTCTTTACGAAGCGGGTTGCTCTTTTGTTTCAAGCTATCCCGGTACCCCCAGTACCGAAATTACTGAATATGCTGCAAAATATAAAGAAATTTATGCCGAATGGGCACCTAATGAAAAAGTAGCCCTTGAGACTGCTTTTGGTGCATCTCTTGCAGGTAAAAGAAGTTTTTGCGGTATGAAGCACGTTGGTGTTAACGTTGCAGCCGACCCACTTTTTACAGTGGCTTATACAGGTGTTAATGGGGGCCTTATTATTGGCGTTGCTGATGACCCCGGTATGCATTCTTCACAAAACGAACAAGATTCACGTCATTATGCTATTGCTTCTAAAATTCCAATGTTGGAACCAAGTGATAGCGCTGAATCTATTGCTTTTGTAAAAGAAGCGTTTGAAATTTCTGAAAAATTTGATACACCTATTTTTATAAAAATGTGTACCCGTGTTGCTCACTCGCAAAGCGTTATTGAAGAGAGCAAAAGGGTTGAAATTTCGCAAAAGCCGTACCAAAAAGATGGCGCTAAATACATAATGATGCCGGGTAATGCTAAACGCCGTCACCCAATTGTTGAAGAACGCACACAAAAACTTGTGGAATATGCCGAAACCGCATTTTTCAACCGTGTAGAAGACGGTCAAGATAATTCGGTTGGTATTATTACTTCTTCTACAAGTTATCAATACGTTAAAGAGGTTTGCGGTGATAAATACCCTGTTTTGAAACTTGGTATGATTAATCCGCTACCTGTAAAAAAGATTACCGATTTTGCAAAAACCGTTAAAACAGTTATAGTTGTTGAAGAACTTGACGGTATAATTGAGACACACTGTAAAAACATTGGTGTTGACGTTAAAGGTAAAGAACTTTTTGGTCTTTTGGGTGAGTTTTCACAAAACTTGGTTGCTGAAAAATTGGGCGAAAAAGTACCGCAAGGTACAGCGCTTGCCGAAAATATTCCAATGCGTCCGCCGGTTATGTGCGCAGGTTGTCCTCACCGTGGACTTTTCTACACTTTAAAGAAAAACAAACTTACCGTTCTTGGTGATATTGGTTGTTATACTTTGGGTGCAGTAGCGCCCCTTAATGCTATTGACACTACAATTTGTATGGGTGCCAGTGTTTCGTCACTTCACGGTTTTAACAAGGCAAACGAAGGCGCTACCGACGGTAAAACAGTTGCCGTTATTGGTGACAGTACCTTTATGCATTCGGGTGTAACAGGTCTTATTAATATTGCTTATAACGATTCTAATTCTACCGTTATTATTTTAGATAACTCTATTACAGGTATGACCGGTCATCAGCAAAACCCCACAACCGGATATAACTTAAAAGGTGACCCTGCTTCTAAAATAGACCTTGAAGCATTGTGTCGCAGTGTTGGTATTAAAAACGTTCGTGTTGTTGACCCTTATAATCTTAAAGAGTGTGAAACTGTAATAAAAGAAGAACTCCAAAAAGATGAGCCATCGGTTGTAATTTCACGCCGTCCTTGTGCACTTCTTAAATACGTTAAACACGCAGGACCTATCAAAACTAATACCGATAAGTGCGTTGGCTGTAAAATGTGTATGCAAATCGGTTGCCCTGCTGTTAGTATGGAAAACGGCAAGGTTAAGATTGATAACACCCTTTGCACAGGTTGTGGCGTGTGTTCGCAAATGTGTAAATTTGATGTATTCGAAAGCGTAAAGGGGGATAAATAATGCAAACCAAAAATATTATGATAGTTGGCGTTGGCGGTCAGGGTACTTTGCTTGCAAGTAAACTTTTGGGTAAACTTCTTTTGGGTAAAGGTTACGACGTAAAGGTTAGCGAAGTTCACGGTATGAGCCAACGTGGCGGTAGTGTTGTGACATATGTACGCTACGGTGAAAAGGTTTATTCTCCTGTTATTGATAAAGGGGAAGCAGACGTTATTGTATCCTTTGAAATGCTTGAAGCGGCTCGTTGGGTAGAATATTTAAAACCCGACGGTGTTATAGTTACAAACACTCAACAGGTAAACCCAATGCCTGTAATAACGGGTGCTTGTGATTACCCTGAAAACCTTGAAAATAAAATTAAAGATTTAGGCGTTAAGTTAGACGCTTTAGACGCTTTGGCTCTTGCCGAAAAGGCAGGAAACTCAAAAGCAGTTAACATTGTACTTATGGGCCGTCTTTCAAAACTTTTTGACTTTACCGAGCAAGAATGGCTTACAGCCATTGAGCAAAGTGTTCCCGAAAAGTTTTTGGAACTAAATAAAAAAGCATTCCAATTAGGTAGAAATTTAGAGGTGTAAAAAATGGCAAATTATTATCAAAAGGAGATTGAATGCGCCTCTCGTCAAGAGATGGTAACATTACAAAACGAACGTCTTGTAGCACAAGTAAAGCACGTTTGGGATAACGTTCCTTATTATCGCAAAAAAATGGAAGAAAAGGGCGTAACACCCGACGGTATCAAGAGTATTGATGATTTACACAAGTTACCGTTTTTAACAAAAGACGATTTGCGTGAAGCATATCCTTACGGTCTTTTAGGTATGCCGCTTAGGGATTGTGTTAGAATTCAGTCAACTTCAGGTACTACAGGTAAGCGTGTTGTGGCTTTTTACACTCAACATGACGTTGACTTGTGGGAAGACTGTTGTGCACGTGCTATTGTAGCGGCAGGCGGTAATGAAAAAGATGTTTGTCAGGTTTCTTACGGTTACGGTCTTTTCACAGGCGGTCCCGGACTTAACGGTGGCAGCCATAAGGTAGGGTGCTTGACTTTGCCTATGTCTTCAGGTAATACTGACAGACAACTTCAATTTATGACCGACCTTGAAGCCACCATCATTTGTTGTACACCTTCTTATGCAGAATATTTGGCTGAAAGCATTCACGAACGTGGACTTCGTGATAAAATAAAACTCAAAGCAGGTATCTTTGGTGCTGAAGCGTGGAGCGAAGAAATGCGTCACGATATTGAAGAAAAACTTGGTATCAAGGCATACGATATTTACGGCCTTACCGAAACCAGCGGTCCCGGCGTTGCTTTTGAATGTTCAGAACAAGCAGGTATGCACATCAACGAAGACCACTTTATTGCTGAAATCATTGACCCCGATACTTTGGAAGTTTTACCCGAAGGCAGTCAGGGTGAATTGGTATTCACTTCAATTACTAAAGAGGGCTTCCCGCTTTTGCGTTACAGAACAAAGGATATCACTGTTTTAACACGTGAAAAATGTTCTTGCGGACGTACCCTTGTTAAAATGAAAAAGCCAATGGGTAGAAGTGACGATATGCTTATTGTTAAAGGCGTTAACGTATTCCCGTCGCAAATTGAAGCGGTACTTCTTGAAAACGGTTATCCTGCCAACTATCAAATTGTTGTTGACCGTGTAAACCACAATGATACTATTGAAGTTTTAGTTGAAATGACATCCGAAATTTTCTCTGA
>SVOX01000045.1 GCA_015066165.1 Oscillospiraceae bacterium
GTCCACTTGCAAAGGTTATGCGGTACGAACTTAAAAAAAGAAATATAAAAAATGTGAAAGTTCTTTATTCAAAAGAGCCACCTGTAAAAACCGAATCACGTATCCCTATGAGCAATGCCACCTGCCCTGCCGTTGCGGGACTGTTAATTGCAAATCAAGTAATACAAGACATAATAAAAAGAGCAGAAACTTAAAGTTTCTGCTCTTTGTTTATACGGTTGCTTTTTCTTTTTGTTTTTTAGGAATTTGATATGTAGGAACTATTTGTTTTACAAGAGCCCTTATATCAGCATTTTCGTCATACATTTCCTGCTTCATTTTTTCAAGCACCGAATAAAGTTCATCGGTATCAATTTCTATTGGCTTACCAATATGAATCAATTCATTTTCGGTAGCACGAAGCCCTTCTTCCGACATAAGCAATTCTTCGTAAAGTTTTTCACCTGGCCTTAACCCTGTAAACTCAATTGCAATATCTTTATAAGGTTCAAAACCCGAAAGTTTTATAAGATTTTCAGCCAGACTTAAAATTTTAACAGGTTGTCCCATATCAAGAACAAAAATTTCGCCGCCTTTAGCATTTGCTCCTGCTTGTAATACAAGTGAAACCGCTTCGGGAATTGTCATAAAATAACGAATAATATTAGGATCTGTAACGGTTAATGGTCCGCCTTGTTCAAGTTGCTTTTTGAAAAGCGGAATAACACTTCCGTTAGAGCCCAAAACGTTACCAAAGCGCACAGCGACAAACTCTGTATCAGATTTTTCGTTAAACGTTTGAACAATCATTTCGCAAATACGTTTGCTGGCACCCATAATATTTGTTGGGTTAACCGCCTTGTCGGTAGAAATTAAAACAAAACGCTTTACGCCGTATTTATCGGCACATTCGGCAGTTTTATAAGTGCCAAACACGTTGTTTTTAATAGATTCATTTGGACTGTCTTCCATAAGCGGCACGTGTTTGTGCGCCGCCGCATGATAAACAATATTTGGTTTATATGTGCGGAAAATATAATCCATTCTTTTACTATCACGAACCGAGCCGATTAATGTAACTAAATCTAATTCGGGGTATGAATATTTTAATTCGTTTTGAATTTCATACGCATTATTTTCATAAATATCAAAAATAATCAACTGTTTAGGATTATAAGAAGCGATTTGACGGCATAATTCACTACCAATTGTACCGCCGCCGCCCGTTACCAAAACAACTTGGTCTTTAACGTAACCCATAACCGAATCAAGATTAACCTTAATTGGTTCCCTACCCAAAAGGTCTTCAATTTCAACCTTGCGAATAGCGGGTACGTATTCATTTACATTTTCAAGTTGATAAAGTTGAGGCAAAATTTTAAGACTGCATTTTGTAAGTTGGCAAATATTAAGTATTTCGGTTCTTCTTGCAATGCTACAAGTAGGAATTGCAAAAATAATTGTATCAATATCATACTTTTCCGCATTTGTCACAATTGAACCAATACCGCCAACAATATGAACACCGTCAATATATTGCCCAATTTTCATTGGACTGTCATCAATAGCACATTTAATTTTTACATTTTTGTTGCCCGATAATTCTTTAATTACTGCTTCTCCGGCTGCACCGGCGCCAATAATCATAACGTTGCCGCTAATATTTGTTTTGGGCGAGTTTGAATTTTTTTCAGCTTGTTTTATTTCATACCTTCTTGCCGCAAATCTTTGAAAAACTATAAAAGATACGGTAATCAAATAGTTTAATATGTGTAAAGATATTGAAGTACCGTGACCCAATACAGCAGGTTCAGAAATACAAATTGCCAAAAAAGGAACTATACAACCCGCAAAAATTCGCAATATTTCATTAAATCCCGAAAATCGCCAAAGAATATTATAAATTTTTACAACGTACAAACCAAACACTGTACAAATACACCATACACCCGCAACCAAAACAAATTGGGATATACGGTACACTTCTACCGGTAGTTTTAGTAACATAAACGAAAGAACAGTAGATAAAAACGCAATTAGAAAATCGTAAGCCACATAACCGAATGTGTTGATTAATCTATTACTTTTCATAAAATAACTCCTTAAAGTAAATTTATGCCGTTTTTCTTACATTTGAGAATTTCTTTTTCAGGCCAAATTGAAACCTGAACTTCGCCCACGTGGGCTTTATGTAAAAGATACATACAAAGTCGTGACTGACCAATACCGCCGCCTATTGTTAGCGGTAATGCACCCGAAAGGAGCATTTGGTGGAACTCATATTTAGTTCTTTCTTCCTTGTTTTCAGCCCTTAATTGTTTTAAAAGACTGTTACGGTCAACACGAATACCCATTGAAGAAATTTCAAAAGGAATATCAAGAACACGGTTATATAAAATAATATCGCCGTTTAATTCCCAATCGTCATAATCGGGAGCTCTGCCGTCATGCTTTTGTCCGCTTTTAAGACGGCCGCCAATTTTCATTATAAATACTGCGCCATATTCTTTTGCCGCTTCATATTCACGTTGCTTACCGTTAAGGTTTGGATATTTGTCTTCCAATTCTTGAGTTGTAACAAATGATATTTGCGAAGGCAAATAAGTTTCAAGACAAGGATATTTTTCTTCCACCGCCTTTGCAGTACGAAGAAGAGCGCCGTAAATACTGCGAACAGTTGCCTTTAAGTAATCTTCGGTACGGTCTTCAGCGGTAATAATTTTTTCCCAGTCCCATTGGTCAACGTAAATTGAATGAATATTATCACATTCTTCATCACGTCTAATGGCATTCATATCGGTATAAAGACCGGTATGCATTGGAAAACCGTATTTTAAAAGCGCCATTCTTTTCCATTTTGCAAGACTGTGAACAACCTCGGCAATTTCACCCGTTTCTAATATATCAAACGAAACAGGACGTTCAACACCGTTAAGGTCATCATTTAAACCGCTACCCTGCTTCACAAACAAGGGCGCCGATACACGTGATAAATCCAAACTGTCACAAAGTTCACGTGCAAATTTTTCTTTAACAAGCGCTATGGCATTTTGAGTGTCAAACTCGTTAAGTTTTGTTACATATTTTTCCATTAAATACACCTTTACGAAATATTTCCAACAGTTCTGGGATACAAAATAACGTCACGAATGTTTTGCACACCTGTAACGTACATAATTATACGCTCAAGACCTAAACCAAAACCACTGTGCGGAACCGAACCAAAGCGACGAAGCGCAATGTAATGTTCGTAATCTTCTAAATTCATACCACGTTTTTCCATTGCATCTAAAAGTTTAGAAAGGTCTGCCTCACGTTCGCTGCAGCCAATAATTTCACCAACACCTGGAACTAAAAGATCGGTAGCGGCAACGGTTTTACCGTCAGCATTTTGTTTCATATAAAAAGACTTAATTTCCTTTGGATAATCGGTAAGGAAAACAGGGCGCTTACAAACTTCTTCAGAAATATATCTTTCATGCTCGGTTTGTAAATCACAACCCCATTCAACAGGGTATTGAAATTCCTTGCCGGATTTTTTAAGAACATCAATAGCTTCGGTATAAGTCATTACAGCAAAATCGTTTGAAACAACGCCCTTTAACTTTTCAATAAGACCTTTTTCAAAAAGGCGGTCGAAAAACTCAAGTTCGCTTGGACATTTTTCTAACACCGAGTTAATTATGTGTTTAATTAAATCTTCTGCAATTTCAATAATATCGGGAAGTTCAGCAAAAGCCACTTCGGGTTCGACGTGCCAAAATTCAGCCACGTGACGTGGAGTATTACTTTTTTCTGCACGGAAAGAAGGGCCAAAAGTATAAATTTTACCAAGCGCCATAGCGGCAACTTCACCTTCAAGTTGTCCCGAAACGCTAAGTGCTGCACGACGGCCAAAGAAGTCGTCTGCGTTATAGTCTCCTTCGTTTTTGTAATCGTTACTGTAACCTATTGTTGTGACTTTAAACATTTCACCCGCACCTTCGCAATCACTTGCGGTTATAAGCGGGGTGTGAATGTAGGTGAAACGGCGGTCTTGGAAAAATTCATGAATACAAGCAGACACTACCGAACGCACACGTAAAACCGCATTAAAGGTGTTGGTTCTAACACGAAGATGTGGCATTGTACGTAAAAATTCAAGTGTGTGACGTTTCTTTTGAAGCGGATATTCAGGCGGACAAGTACCCAAAACTTCAATATTTTCGGCATTGATTTCTACCGAATCAACTGCCACGGCAGAAGGAACCAATGTGCCTTCTACTTTGAGAGAAGTGCCAAGTTTCATAAATTCGGCAATATCACTCATTTGTGATTTATCAATTACTATTTGCAAATGTTTTAAAGTTGTACCGTCATTAAGTTCAATAAAAGCCATATTTTTTGAATCACGTGAAGTTCTAACCCAACCGCATACAGTAACCTTTGTGTTTAAATATTCTTTTTGTTCAAAAATTTTGTAAATGTCGATATGTTTCATAATATCACTCCAAAAATAAAAATAGCGCCTATTAGTCCCTATTATTAGGACGAATAGACGCATATCCGCGGTGCCACCTAAATTACCTTTTTAAAAAAGGTCACTTTCAACCTACCAGTTGTCTTGACTTAACGCGTCAACCACGTCGCCCCTACTAAGTTTCCTTTTGGGTTTGCAGCTCCTAAGTGTTATTCGTATTAAACAGTCACCGTGCTTCCACCACCGACGGCTCTCTTTAGACCTACAATAATACTACTTCTCTTAATCATAGCATTTATCTTATTTATTTTACCATTATTTTTTAAAAAAGTCAACTGTTAAGAAATGGCAGTTTCAATAATCTCACGTAACGCTTCTGCTCCCGTGTTGTTTTGAATTGAAAACGGAATAATTTTAGTGTCTTTTGCAAACGGTCCCAATTCTTTTACAATGGCTTCCAAACGCTTGTTGGTTTCGGTTTTATTTAACTTATCCGCCTTTGTAAGCACTACAGTAAAAGGTATTCCCATTTGACTTAAAAAATCAAGCATTGAAAGGTCAAAATCTGTTGCAGGATGACGCATATCAATAAGTTGAAAAGCCATTTTAATATCTCTATTGGATTTAAAATAACCTTCCATAAGTTCACTCCAGCGTTCTCTTTCGCTGAAATTAACCTTTGCATAGCCGTAACCGGGTAAATCTACAAGTCGCATATTATCAACCTTGTAAAAATTAATTGTAACGGTTTTTCCGGGTTTTGAACTAACACGGGCAATTGATTTGCGGTTTAAAATTTTGTTTATAAGCGAAGATTTACCAACGTTTGACCTTCCGCAAAAACAAACTTCGGGCATATTTGATTCTTCAAGTTGAGCAAACGTACCAAACGCCTTTTCAAATTGAGCATTGTTAAAATTCATTTTATTTCTTCCTTATTGGCTTACTGTGTTGTGCGAAACCGCACTAAAATCTTCAAAAATATTATTAGTTTGGGGTTGGTTATTTTGTTGTTTTACAAAAGCGTAATCTAATATTTCGTTCACGTTTGAAACGGGAATAAATCTTACGTTTTGTTTTACAACGCTGTCAACGTCTTCCAAATCGGCTAAATTTTCTTTAGGAATAAAGACAGTTTTAACTCCGCCACGATATGCCGCCATTGACTTTTCACGAAGTCCGCCTATTTTAAGCACACGACCACGCAAAGTAACTTCGCCCGTCATGGCAATATCACGTCTTATTTTGCGGTTTGTAAGAGCAGATACCAAAGCGGTTACCATTGTAACACCTGCCGAAGGACCGTCTTTTGGAACAGCGGCTTCGGTTGCGTGAATATGAATATCACGGTTTTTGTAAAACATTGAGTCAATACCGTACTTTTCAGCATTTGAACGGACAAAACTAACTGCCGTTTTGGCAGATTCTTTCATAACGTCACCCAAAGAACCGGTAAGTTCTACCTTGCCGGTACCGTCCATAACAGTTACTTCAAGTTGCATAATTTCACCGCCAACTTGAGTCCAGGCAAGTCCGTTAATAATGCCAACAGTATCTTCTGCCAAAATAACTTCGGGAGAATATTTGTGGCGTCCTAACATATTTTCAACCGCTTTTCCGCCAATTGTAACACGTTTTTTCTCACCGCCGGCAATTAATTTTGCACTCTTTCTGCAAAGCGATGCAATATTACGTTCAAGTTTTCTGACACCTGCTTCTCTTGTGTAAAAATCTATAAGAGAATACAAAGCATCGTCGCCAAATTTTACCTGACTTTTAGCAAGTCCGTGACGGGAAATTTGTTTAGCAACCAAATGTTTTTTAGCAATTTGGAACTTTTCTTCCCTTGTGTAACTTGAAACTTCAATAACTTCCATACGGTCAAGTAAAGGTGCGGGAATTGTGTCAAGAGTGTTTGCCGTCGCCAAAAATACTACCCGACTCAAGTCATAAGGAATTTCTATAAAGTGGTCAACAAACGTATTGTTTTGCTCGGGGTCCAAAACTTCAAGCAAAGCGGAAGCAGGATCGCCCTTAAAATCTTTGCCTAATTTATCGACTTCATCAAGTAATATTACAGGATTGCCGCTACCCGAAGATTTAATAGCATTAATAATCTTGCCGGGCATTGCACCAATATATGTTTTTCTGTGACCACGAATTTCAGATTCATCGTGAACACCGCCCAAAGCCACACGTGCAAACTTTCTTCCCATACACTCGGCAACGGTTTTACCAATAGAAGTTTTACCAACACCGGGTGGTCCCACAAGACAAATTATTTGCCCCTTAATATCGGGCGATAACGCATAAATCGATAGAAGTTCCAAAATACGTTCTTTAACCTTTTGGAGCCCATAAATATCACGGTTTAAAATCTTTTCTGCTTTTAAAATATCGTTGGATGTTTTAGTATATGCATTCCACGGAAGTTCGATACAGGTATCAAGATATCCGCGTTCAACCGTTCCTTCGTGTGAGCCCTGCGGCATTTTAGAAAGTTTGTTAACGTGAGAATGCAAAGTTTCTTTAACCGATTTTTCGGCACATAAAGACTCTATTTTAGTGTGATATGTATCAATTTCATCTGCGCTGTCGTCACCGTAAAGTTCGTTTGAAATTACTTTAAGTTGTTCACGCAAATAATATTCTTTTTGATTTTCGTCAATAGAAAACCTTGTTTTTTCGGCTATACGTCGGTCAATTTGGTTTATTTCGTGTTCTTTTTCTAATAATTCAATAAGAATTTTAGCACGCTTTACGGGTGAAAGTTGTTCTAAAATATACTGTTTATCGTCATAAGGTGCATTAATATTAAAGGCAATAAAATCGCACAAAAAGCCCAAATCTTCACAGTTTTCAACAGTCATTTCAATATCGGGCGAAGATTTTGGCATAAGCGACATATATTTTGCAAATTGAGTTTTTACTCGGCGAAGCAAAGTTTCTTTGTAAATTTCACGGTTATTTATTGGTTTTTCTTCGCATTTTGAAACTCTTGCAGTATAAAAATCGGGCAATGCGTAAAAATCACTGTGGGTTGCACGGTGAATACCCTGCACCAAAACTTTAGTAAGCGTATCACTCACACGTAAAACCTGTTTAATTTTTGCAACACAACCTATTTTATATAAATCATCGTTTTCGGGCTCCTCAATATAGCAATCTTTTTGAGCAACCAAGTAAATAAGTTGATTCTTCTCCATTGCATATTTCAAAGCGTTTATCGACATTTTTCTGCCAACGTCAAAAGATGCAACAGTATTTGGGAAAACAACCACACCACGAAGCGCCAAAACAGGCATTTGTGTAGCGGTAACTTCTATTACGGGCATAATATCTCCTTAATTATTCCAGTTGTTATTATAAATTGCTGTAGCAAAAAGTTCATTTTCTTGGAAAACAAAAACAACAGTTGATTTTTCGAATTCGGCTTTTAAAACGGTTCCGTCTAAAACATAACTTGCAAAAAATGCATTTTGTTCGTTAATTGGTTCTTCGGTAAACTTTACATTTGAAAGTGAGTTTTTAAGTTCCAAAATAACCGTTCCAATTGGAAATTCATAAGCCGTATCGTAATTAACTATACACGAAACGCCTTTATCCTTATTTGCTTTGTTATAGTAGTAACAAATGTTACCGTTATCAAGTAAAACGTTCTTTTCGCCTTCTGTCACTTCAAAGAAAAACATAGATTCATCATGGCCGTGGCTGTGATTAGGGTCTTCACCATGCTCGGCATCTTGTTTTTTCATTTCTTTTGAAAGTTCATCAATTATTGTTTGGGGATTTTCGCCCAAACTGTATTTGGCTTCCGGCATTTGACCTAAATTTGCAAAATATTCAAGGTCAATAGAGTTTTCCCGTTTACCGTTTTTATTTGAACAAGCAGTAAAAGAGACTGCCAAAACCAAACTTAAAAATAGCGAAATTAATTTTTTCATTTTATTATTCCTTTGAATTGTTTTTGTTTAATTTTGTGAGCATATTGTGGCGTAAATTCCACAATTCTTCAGATAAGTCAATATAGTAAGTGTGTGGATTTTCAAAACGTTTAACCTCATCCCACAAAGAGTTAACCTGTTTTTCCCTGTACTTTGAAATTTCAGCAACTGACGGATTTTCATAAACAAGTTTGCCTTTTTCAAAAACTTTAACTTGAAGTTTACATGCCACAAAGTTTGTAACAACTTTTCTTTTCCAAGTATGCACAGGGTCAAAAATTTCATACGGTTCACTACTGTCAATTTTTTCATTACCCAAGGTAATAACGTCGGCAATTGCTTTACCTGTTTCCCTGTCGTAAAGACGCCACGGAATTTTAACACCCGGCAAAGTAATTTTAGCGGTATTTTCACTAATTTTTATTTTAGGAATAATTTCACCGTTCTTTTCAACGGCAGAAAGCTTGTAAACACCGCCGAAAACCGCTTCGCTACGGGCAGTAATAAGACGTTCGCCAACACCGTAAGTATCAACTTTAGCGCCTTGAGAAATCATATCACGAATAAGATATTCATCCAAAGAGTTCGATATGCAAATCTTACAGTCGCTATATCCTGCATCATCAAGCATTTTACGTGCTTTTTTGGTAAGATATGTGATGTCACCGCTATCAATACGAATACCAACCGGACGTTTGCCAAGCGGTTTTAATACTTCATCAAAAACTTTTATAGCATTAGGTATGCCCGATTTTAAAACGTTATAAGTATCAACAAGCAAAAGGCAACTATCGGGATATTTTTCGGCATAGGTTTTAAAAGCAGTATATTCATCAGGAAAGAGTTGCACCCAACTGTGTGCCATTGTACCGCTTGCTTTAACACCAAAATCTTTTGCGGTGATAACACATGAAGTGCCTGTGCATCCACCGATTATAGCCGCACGGGCACCGTAATAAGCCGCACCGCTACCGTGAGCACGGCGTGCGCCAAATTCCATAACAGGCCTACCCTGTGCCGCACGAACAATACGGTTTGCTTTTGTGGCAATAAGTGACTGATGGTTTATTGTAAGCAACACCATTGTTTCAAGCATAAGCGCTTGCATTGCATTACCGCGAACGGTAACAATTGGCTCTTGCGGAAAAATCACCGTACCTTCAGGCACTGCCCATACGTCGCAATCAAACTTAAAATCTTTAAGAAAATCAATAAACTCTTCCGAGAATAAATTAAGTCCTTCTAAATACTTAATATCTTCATCGTCAAAATGTAAATCTTGCATATATTCTATAAGTTGTTGCAAACCCGCCATAATTGCAAACCCGCCATTATCTGGTACACGGCGGAAAAACATATCAAAATAGGTTACGTGGTCC
The DNA here is from genome assembly GCA_015066165.1 of Oscillospiraceae bacterium. Taxonomy (GTDB): domain Bacteria; phylum Bacillota; class Clostridia; order Oscillospirales; family Acutalibacteraceae; genus UBA737. Next base: position 9,762 of record SVOX01000045.1, read on the forward strand.
TTCATTTCACTTGTGAAAACACCGTTTGCCATTGTGAGTTCATAAAGGTCCATAAGCATTGTTAAATTCATTTTAGCGTTTTTCATTTCTTCACCTTTTACATCTTTTCGGGAGCATCAATTTTAAGGAGTGTTAAAACATTTTTAATTACTGTAGCAGTCGCTTTGCAAAGTGAAAGACGAGCCATCATTAAATCTTCATCTATTCCCTTTACACGACAAGCCGAGTAAAATTTATGGAACTTTGTTGCAAGTTCTTCAACATAGTGAGTGATTTTAGCAGGGTCGTACGCCTTGGCAGCAGTTACAATTTCGTTTGTAAGAGCCGCAATATGAAGAATAAGTTCTTTTTCTTCGGGTGCGGTTAAGAGTGCTAAATTTTCGGCGTTGGCTTGTTTGCTTACAATACCTTCGGCTTCAAGGTTGCGTAAAATACTGCAAATACGTGCGTAAGCATATTGAACGTAATAAACAGGGTTGCTGTTTGATTCGTTAACAGCCAAATCCAA
>SVOX01000046.1 GCA_015066165.1 Oscillospiraceae bacterium
GTCGTATTTATCATAATCGATACTGTCTATATAATTTAACAGTTTTGTTTTGTTCACAAAATTGCTTGTAAAATCTGCCATTATAAGAAGTTTCTTCTTATTGTTTTTGCAATTTACAGTTTCACAATTTTTGTTTAAAAATACATCATCAATAACACGGTTTGTAACGTTACCGTCTTCTTTTTGGCAACACCATTCAAACATTTCGTCATAGTTTGATTTGTATTGTTCTTTTACTTGTTCAATATTGTTTATATAATCAGCAATATCTTCCAAGTTTTCGCTAACGGGACCTGGCATTTTATCAAGCGGAATATATAAACCGCGGTTTTCAGAATAATCTGCCAAGTCGGGCACGTAGAACAAAATGGGCTTTTTAGAACCTAAAAAGTCGAAGAAAATGCTTGAATAATCTGAAATTAAGATATCAACAGCAGGTAAAAGTTCGTTTGTATCAATAGTAAATGGAATACAAATTTTACTTAACTCTTTATCCATACTAATAGCACGGTAAATGAAATAGTGAACACGTAAATATATTTTGTATTCTTTGGTGTTTATACGGCTTTTTAAAGTTTTAACCGCTGTTTTAAGTTCAGTTAAGTCAATATTAACCGAGTTATAAAGTTTACCTTTCCAAGTTGGTGCGTAAACAATAATCTTCTTATCGGTTTTAATACCAATTTCAGCCAATCTTTTTAAAGATTCTTCACGTGAAATTATTTTTGGTGTATCGGTACGGGGTAGTGGTTCGTCTAAAAGTTTACCGCCGTATATACCGTCGAACATATATGCTTGTTTGAACATACGCTCTGCAGTGAAGTGGTTAGCGCCAATAACGTGGGTAGCGTTAAAGAAATTGCGAACAACATTTTCGGTTGAGTTAACTCTTTGTCCAATTCGTTCGTAACCCATAACTTTTAGCGGAATACCGTGCCAAGTGTTGAGATATACTTGGTCTTCACGTTTGGCATAATACATTGGAACCGAAGAATTGCAAACCAAATATTTAGAAATTGTAAGATATTTTGCATATTTTTTTGAATGACGCTTCACAAAAATAACGTTTTTACTTTTAGCAAATTCTTCAAGGTTGTGTTTGGCAATTTTGGCATTGTTTATTGTCCAAATAAACTTAAAATCTTTAAACTCATCTCTTTTGAGCATATTTTTAAAGATGGTTCTTGGACTGTCTAAAACACCCAAACCGCTGAAGGCGTCAAAAATCACATAGTTTTCTTTAACAGGGGTTTTTAAGTTACGGTTTATTGTTTCTCGTATTTCGTCTTTTTGGAGTTTGGCTAAAATTCTTATGCCGATTTTTAAAACTCTTTTAATTCTTCGTTTTGCAAATCTTATAACACGTGAAACAAAACGCACTTTTTTTATAGGTTCAACCGTATCATATTTTATGGGGTTATTGGTTGCGTGTTCAAATGGGTCGATAAGTTTTGTGTCTTCTGCTTGGGGGAGTGCTATGATTGCTTTTTCGGCTTGATATTTAGCAATTCTCACCTTTTCAGAAAGTTGCAACTGTTTAATTTCGTTTACAAGTTCCAATATTTCGGGTTCGCTAACCTGATTTAACAACTTGTCGTTTATTGAGAAAAAGTGCTTACTTTTACGGTTGCTTACTTGTGGCATACCAAAGTAATCACCGTAAACTCTTTCCAAAATTTTATCGGCTTGTTGTGGAATAGGGAACATACCGCCTGCAAAAGGAACGTATTTAGGAGTGCCGAAATATTCTCTTTTAAAAGTTTCTTTTCGGGTTTCGTAAAGACTTGAAAATATGGTTGCGTACTTACTTTCATCATTATTTGTTTTGGTCATAAGGGCGTTGATTTGTTTGTGGAAAGATTCAAACGACCTAAACATACCGTAAGTTTTTAGCGGATAGTATAACATTAATCTTCTTTTTAAAGTTTTATACCAAGAACGCTTATGAAGCCCTGATTTTATCCACATTGCTCGACGTAAAGTTTGAATCAACTTTCCACGGTTTACAAGTTCTTTTGAAGAATCGCTTGGAACATAATCAATAGGCATAATGTCAACTGCTGGGCCTGGGAAAAGAGCAATACCGTTTAAGCGTTTTTTAATGTAAGGAACGGTACGTGTCATTTCAACGTGCGAAAAACATGTCCAATGTTTTGGATTGGTTTCAGGTGTGTCAACAACGTAACCTTCGGGTAAGCCGTCTTTAGCAAGTTGGAAAAACTTTTCATAGTCTTCACGCGGCATAAATAGGTCTATATCATCGTCCCAAGGTATAAAGCCCTGATGACGCACAGCACCAAGAAGTGTGCCTTCGCCAAGATAATATTTTAAATTGTGTTGTTTGCAAAAATCGTCTATTACATATAATATTTCAAGAACATAGTTTTGAAGCATTTGAAGATACATATAGTTGGGGGCGGTCATATTGAGTTGTGTGCCGTCTTTTAAAACTACGTTACCTTCGTTTTGTGTGACCTTGAAATCTCTATTAATGTTCACAACAAATCCTCATTTCTTATTTTTGGTTATTTTTTCACGAATTTGGGTGCTGTTAGTTGCGGTGGTGTAGGGGAAGTAAATAATTTTTACGCCCAACGGATTTAAAACTTCTTCGTAGTGGTTAAAACGTTCGGTTCCCTTATAGTCAGAGCCGACAAACAAAAAGTCGTATTTTATGTCGTCGTAAGCGTCAAGGTCGGACTGTGAACATTCAACAACTTCGTCAACGTATTTTATTCCTTTGATAATCTCCATACGCTGATCAAGCGGTATGAACAATTCTTTGCCTTTGTGTGAACCGTCGGTATGAACACCAACGATAAGATAATCGCAATATTGCTTTGCCCGACGTAAAAGATTTAGGTGACCAATATGGAAAAGGTCAAACGAGCCGGTCAAATAACCGATTTTGGTTTTTGGTTTTGATTCAATGTTATTTTTTTCTAATTTGTAGTTATAACTTTCAAGACCGAATTTTTGGGGATTTTGGTGATAACGTTCTAAAACGTTTTGATAAACTTCGGGGTTGGGGATAAATTGAGTTTCACGGTTTATCATTTTTTCAAAAATTTCATCCACCAAAGGCATAACAAGGTCAAAATTTGTTGAATCGCCACCGTGGAATTTTGTGCCGTCTATAAAACCGGGGCAAACCGACAAAATGCGATTTTTAACGTTTTGACCTTCAAGTTCGGCGTTAAGGGCTTCAACAAATTTTGAAACAGCCGCTTTTGAAGCCGAATATACCGAGTAAAGCGGTGAAGAAACAAGCCCTGCAATACTTGAAATTACAGCGCAATAAAAATCGTTATTAGAATTGATTTTATTGTAAAACGCTTTTATTGTTTTGATAAGTGAAACTGCATTAATTTGAAAAGAAGTTTCAATTTCATTATTTGTAAGGTTTTGGAAATAATCTAATCTACCCACACCTGCAGTTACAATTAAAGTATTTACGTTATCAAATTGTGCTAAAATTTGAGGGTTGTCATTAATTAAATTAAAACGTATAAAATCGGTATTTTCACTGGTGATTGAGGGCTCGGACATATCAACAATGTAAACTTTTTCGTAATTTTGTGATAAAAGTTTTTTTACAGTTGCTGCGCCAAGTCCATTTGAACCGCCAACTACCATTGCTACTTTTTTCAATTCAAATTCACTTCCGTTTTTTTATTTTTATAATAAAATCGCAACACAATATTTACATTATTATTCACTTTATTGTATCATAAGGAACTTAAAAAAGCAATATATATTTTATTTATATATATAAATAAAAAAGCCACTCAAAGAGCGACTTTTTGTTAAATGTTTATGGCAAAACGTTTCCTGCTGATTTATAAATTTCATACCATTCTTCACGGGTAAGGGTGATTTCATTGGCTTTTATACATTCTTCAAGACGTTTGCAGTTTGTGGTACCTGTTATAGGTTGCATTTTTGCAGGGTGGCGAATAAGCCAAGCAATAGAAATTGTAGTTTTAGAAACACCGTATTTTTGGGCTATTTTTTCTAAAGTGGCATTTAATTGCGGGAATTTTTCATTATCTACAAAACAACCCTCAAAAAATCCGTATTGTAGGGGTGACCACGGTTGTATTGTAATATCGTTAAGACGGCAAAAATCAAGTATTCCGCCGTCACGGTTTACTGCCGAATCATTATACATATTTACGTTAAATCCTGATTGAATCATTGGTGTATGCATAATACTTAATTGAAGTTGATTTGCACAAATTGGCATATCAAGATATTTTTGTAAAAGCATAATTTGATAAGGGTTTTGATTTGAAACACCAAAGTTTCTAACCTTGCCCGAATTTTTTAAATAATCGAAAGCACGAGCAACTTCTTGCGGTTCCATTAAAGTATCAGGACGGTGGAGTAGAAGAACGTCTAAATAATCGGTGTCTAAACGTTTTAGCGAACCGTTAACCGATTCTACAATATGTTCGTAAGAAAAATCAAACATTTTACCACGAACTATACCACATTTTGTTTGAATTATTATGTCTTCGCGATTATATTTTTTTATTGCTTTTCCAAATACTTCTTCGCTTTTTCCGCCGCCGTAAATATCAGCGTGGTCAAAAAAGTTTGCGCCGTTTGAAACTGCAGTTTCAACAAATTGTGCGGTTTCTTTTTCGCTCATATTGGCTATTCGCATACAACCGACCGCAACAGAAGGAACGTATAATCCGCTTTTACCAAGTTCTAACTTTTTCATATTATCATATCCTTAAAACGTGTTTTCTTGTGTAAAGTTTTTTGTCTTGCCAAGTTTTACTTTTTCTATAAAATCTTTTTCGTCTATAATGGGTTCTTCGCAACAAATACCTGCTAATAACTTTTTTTGGCTACCTATATGATTGTCAGACCCTGCGATTTTTAAAAGCCCGTAATTTTGGGCATAGATATCTGCCATTTTGTTTTCAAATTCGGTTCGGCAGGCGTTTATTACTTCCACACCGTGAACACTGCGGGGAAACAAGCGTATGTGGTCTATATATCCGGCTTCACGGAAAGGGTGGGCTTGAACAATAAAAGCGCCGTTTTCTATCATAAATTCAAGTTCTTCACGTTTTGTCATTTCTAATATTTCAGGGTGGGAGAGATACCATTCTTTATCGAGCCCGTAAACCAAAAAATCGGTTCCTTTGTATGAAATTTCGGCGCCGTGAAAAACCTTAATACCAATATCTTTGCTCAATTCCAAACCCTTTTCATAGTCGCTGAAATAATAATCAATAGCGGCTTTATAATTGCTTTTTTCATCAATATTTATATGTCCGTCAATAAAATGGTTGGTTATAAATACACCGTCATAGCCCATTTTTTTGTAAAATTTTAAATTATCTTCAACGCCAACACCTGCACATCGGCTAACAGGAGAGGTGTGAAGATGAGTTTCATATTTATACATTTTATCACCCGAAAACAGTTTGATTTAAGTTTAGTATATCATATATTCAATTTAAAATAAAGTATAATAAACAAAAACTCCGCAAAAGCGGAGTTTTCTGTTTAGTTTGAAATATAATACTTTACAAGTGACTGCAACAAAATATCACGGTCGATTTTTCTTATAAGGTTACGGGCGTTATTATGGGTGGTGATATATGTCGGGTCTTCAGACAATATATAACCTACAAGTTGGTTTATTGGATTGTAGCCCTTTTCCTTGAGCGCGTCGTAAACGCTTACTAAAGTCATACGAATTTGTTGCTCAGTTTGGTCACCTACGGAGAAAGTCATAGTCTTATCATTCATAAATAACACCTCTTTATATAATTACTCTCTAGTAATATAGTATAACATATTTTTTGAAAATTCAAGTATTATTTTCTAAGTTCGGCACCAATACCTTCAAGTTTCTTTATAATCTTGTTGCTGATTTCTTCAATTTGAGTATCGGTAAGGGTGCTGTCGGCAGAACGAAGGAACACGTTGAATGCAACACTCTTTTTACCTTCGGGAATTTGAGTGCCTTGATAAATGTCGAACAACTTGATTTTTTCAAGCAAACGTCCTGCGCCTTGTGAAATTGCTTTTTCAAGATTTCCAACAGGAACTTCTTTATCAACAAGAACCGCAAAGTCACGCTCAACAGCAGGGAATTTGGGGAGCGGTTTGTAAACGGTTTTGCGTTTTTCAATTGCTAATAAAACGTCGAGTTTAATTTCAGCAATAAATACAGGACAGTCAATACCGTAACTGTTTGCAACTGTGGGGTGTAACTGACCAAAAGTAGCACAGTCTTTATTGTTAACCTTTACAAGTGCTTGACGGCCGGGATGAAGATAAGGTTCACTGCTTCTTTCGTACTGTGTATGACCGCCTAAAGTAGAGCAAATGGCTTCAATAATACCTTTTAAGGTGAAGAAATCTTCGTTTTCACCATAAATACCAATTGACATTGTGGGTATTTCAAGCGGTTGCTCGGTAAGGGGAAGTGATTTTGGAATAAAACGTTTGCTTATTTCAAAAAATCTTCCGTCAGCAATTTTTTTGTTAATGTTTGTAGCAAGAACGGTTAACATACTTGTTGTTAACTGAGTTCTCATTGTGGAATATTCGTCACCCAAGGGGTTAATAATTTTAACTTGGTTTCTACGCTCATCATCTTCGGCTAAAAGAAGGGTATCAATTGCTTTACTTGCAATAAATGAATATGTTGCAATTTCAAATGCACCCGCACCGTTTAAGAGGGTTTTTATTTTATCGGTTTTAATTCTTTCGGGCAGTTTTGTTCCACGCACAACGTCGCCCTTCATTTTAGTACCGATAATATGGTCGTAACCGTAAATTCTCATAACTTCTTCGGCTAAATCGGCTCTGCCTTCAATATCGTCACGAATAGATGGAACTTTTGTTGTGAGCATATTACCTTCAATAGTGGTTGGAAGTTCTAAAGAATTTAAAATTTCAACAATTTTTTCATTGGGAATTTGAACGCCTAAAAGTTCAATAATACTATCGGTTGTAACCTTTAAAATGCGTTCTTGGGGTAAACCGTTGTGGCGGTCGAGTACACCGTCAATAATATCACCTGCGTCAAGGTCGCAAATAAGACCTAAAGCACGTTCCATTGCATATTCTACGTTTACAATGTCAATACCTTTTTCAAAACGTCCGCTGGCTTCGGTACGAATACCTAAAGCGCGTCCTGTGTGGCGGATATTATCACGGCGGAATTTTGCAGATTCAAGGAATAAATCAGTTGTATCGTTTTCGATTTCGCTTTCTTTACCGCCCATAATACCTGCAAGGCAAGATGGTTTTTCGCCGTCGGCAATAACAAGCATATTGGGGTTTAAGTCGTAATCTTTACCGTCAAGAGTTGTTATTTTTTCACCTTCACGGGCAGTTCTTACAATTATTTTTTTATCGCTTAAATCGTTATAGTTGAAAGCGTGCATTGGCTGACCTGTTTCAAGCATAACAAAGTTTGTAATATCTACAATGTTGTTAATTGGGCGCATACCCGAAGCCAAAAGTGCTTTTTGCATCCAAGCAGGGCTTTCTTTTATGCGAAGGTTCTTAACAACTCTGCCTATATATCTCGGGCAAAGGTCATAGTCTTCAACAATAACGTCGATAAAATCTTTAATATCTTTACCAACGGTTTTATATTGGGGTACAGGTGCTTTAAACTTTGTGCCAAGCACTACGCTGATTTCTTTTGCAACACCTAAAAAACAGTTACAGTCGGGACGGTTTGCGGTGATTTTAAAGTCAATGATATAATCGTTAAGACCTAATACGTCACGCATATCGGTACCAATAACTTCGCTGTCTTTTAAAATTAAAATTCCGTTAACCGAAGCGCCCTTATAATCGCTTTCGGTAAGGCAAAGTTCTTCACCCGAGCAAAGCATACCGTTTGATTCCACACCACGAAGTTTACCTTTTACAATGTGCATACCATTGGGCAAATAACTGTTATCCAAAGCGGCAGGAACAAGGTCGCCAACAGCAATATTTTGAGCGCCTGTTACTATTTGTACGTTTTGCTCTTTACCAATGTTCATTTGGCAAATTTGCAAGTGGTCGCTGTTTTCGTGGGGAGCAATTTCTTCAATTTTTGCCACAACCACGTTTTGAAGGTTTTCGCCTTCTTTTTCAATGCTCTCAACTTCGAAACCTGCCATAACCATTTTATCGCAAAGTTCTTCAACAGGAACATTTATGTCAACGTAATATTTTAATGTATTAAGTGAAATTTTCATAAAGTTACCCCTCCTTAAAATTGGTCTAAAAAGCGTTTATCGTTTTCAAATAAAAGACGAATATCGCTGATTTTGTAGCGTGTGGTGGTTAAGCGGTCAAGACCTATACCAAACGCAAAGCCGAAATATTCTTCAGGGTCGATACCGCAACTGCGTAATACGTTGGGGTGAACCATACCGGCACCCAAAATTTCAATCCAACCGCTACCTTTACATACACGGCAACCTTTACCGCCGCATTCTGAACAGGTAACGTCAACTTCAACCGAAGGTTCAGTAAAGGGGAAGAAAGACGGGCGGAATTTAACAGCGGTATCTTTACCGTAAATTTCACGTGCAAATTCTTCCAAAACACCTTTAAGGTCGCACATTGTTACGCCCTTATCTACCACAAGACCTTCAATTTGGTGGAAAACAGGTGAGTGAGTTGCGTCAACTTCGTCGGCACGGAAAACTCTGCCCGGACAAATAACACGTATAGGTGGTTTTCGGTTTTCCATTGTTCTGATTTGTGCGGCTGAAGTTTGAGTACGAAGCAAAAGATTTTCAGCCAAGTAGAAAGTGTCTTGCATATCACGTGCAGGGTGGTCGGCAGGAACGTTTAAACATTCAAAGTTGTAGTGGTCAGTTTCAACTTCGGGACCGTCAACAACGTCAAAGCCCATTGAAGTAAAGATATCAATCATATCGTTAAGTACTGTGTTTAGCGGATGAAGTTTGCCTTTTTTAATTTCGGTGGCGGGAAGGGTAATGTCAATAGTTTCATCCTTTAATTTTTGTTCTAAAGCAGCGGCTTTCATTTGTTCGCTACGCTCGGCAATAAGGTTTTCAACCTCTGCTTTGGCTTGGTTTACAAGTTGTCCCATAATTGGGCGTTCTTCAGGTGAGAGTGAGCCCATTTGCTTTAAAATGGCAGTAAGTTCACCTTTCTTACCTAAATATTTTACTCTTAAATTTTCAATTTCGGCGCCGTCTTTGGCACTCATAACAGCATCTTTCGCTTCAAGACGAATTGCTTCAAGTTGTGCTTTCATTTTAAAAACCTCCAAAAATAAAATAAACTCCGTCCTACAAACAGGACGAAGCATAAAAATCTCCGCGGTACCACCCGTATTTTTGCAAAAGCAAACACTCTTGTAACTGATAACGGAGTTTTCCGTCGATACCTACTGTAATTTTCAGCACCGCTGCTCAAAAGGGAACTTCGGGAAGAACCAAACACTTATGTCCGTTTTCAGCCGTGGCGGACACTCTCTGAAAGGTGGTTAAACCTTACTTTCCTTCGTCAATGCATTTATAAAAATTATAATAACACCATTTTTTAAAATTTGCAAGTATTTTTTCTTTTATTTTTTTAAAAAGTATGATATAATAGTGAAAAAGCATAGAAAAGTGGTAAAAATGTTAGAAAAATTATTTTTGGAAAGTTATAATTCGGCTTTAGAAATAATAAAGACCGCCAAACTTAATAAAAACGATATATTGGTTGTGGGTTGTTCCACGAGTGAGATATTGGGTGATACTATTGGTACCAACTCATCACCCGAAACCGCAAAAGCGGTATTTGACGGAATTTACAAAGCAGCCACAGAAAATGGAGTTTTTGTTGCGGCACAGTGTTGTGAGCATTTAAACCGTGCCATTATAACCGAACGGGATGCGGTGCCTTTTTTGGAAGAAGTAAACGTTGTGCCCAAACCCAAAGCGGGTGGTTCGTTCGCTACTGCGGCGTATAATACTTTTGAAAATCCCGTAGCGGTTGAACAAATAAAAGCACAAGCGGGACTTGAT
>SVOX01000047.1 GCA_015066165.1 Oscillospiraceae bacterium
CAGGGTAGTGGGTGCCGTTAGGACCGGGCCTTACCCAAGTGATACCCCATTCTTCTAACAAGCGGTAAACACCAAATAGCACACTGCGGTCGTTAGAACCCGCAATAAAACCTTTTTTGTCTTTTACCGAAATTACGTAGGCGTCGTCAAAAAACGGGTCTTCAACTTTAAGGTCAACACCAAAATCTTCAAAAAGGCCTAACGAAATTTGGGCTTCAATACCTAATTTTTCAAGGTAAGTTTCAAGTTCTTTTTTGGTAAAATCAAAAACTATTTTATTCATAAAAACACCAACCTTTACAGTTTACAAAATAACCTTTAAATGCTTTATCTAAAGGTATTGTAACATTGAGGAAGGTTGGTGTCAATGGTAATATTATGCTGAATTTTAGTAAAATAATGCTCTTTTTAATTTGATAAAATACCGTTATCTTTCAAAAGTTTAATTTTAAGAACAAGGGTTTGGGTTTTGGCATCTTTAATTTCGCCAGAAAGCACCATTTCAACCGCTTTGTCAAGCGGAATTTTATATACTTCCAAAAACTCGTCTTCGTCAGTATTTTGTTTGCCAAAGTCAAGTCCTGTAGCAAGGTATAACCAAATTATTTCACCGCAATATCCGGGTGACGGATAAAGTTTACCTAAAAAAGTAATATTTTTGGCTGTAGCACCCGTTTCTTCTTTAAGTTCTCGAATACCGCAAATTTTTGGCTCTTCATTGCTGTCACGTTTACCCGCAGGAAGTTCTAAAACTTCTTCCATATAAGGATAGCGGAACTGTTTTACAAATATGAGTTCGTTGTTTTCGGTTAAAGGGGCAATACAAACACCGCCGTTGTGTTCAACAACTTCACGGCTTGCTGTTTTGCCGTTTGGCATAAGGGCTAAATCTTTTCTAACCTTTATGATTTTTCCTTCAAAAACATAATTTTTTTCTAATTGCTTTTCAGTAAGATTCATATTATCACCAATTAAAAATAAAGTGAAAAGAGCATATTTTTCAATATGCTCTTTAAATATTTAACAACCTAAATCTTCAACTATAAGGTTACGTACAGTATCTTCTGCGTCACGTACTTTGAAGAATTTTTCAGCAACTTGTGGGAATAAAGCATAGCTTAAAACATCTTCTTCGGTTTTGCCAATGCCTTTTTCTTTCATTTCGGCTGCATATTTTTTAAGTTCGGGTTCAAGCAAATCAGCGGGACGGCAAGTAATAACTTCTTCGTCGCCAATTGCTTTTTTGCGAACATCTTCGTTAACTTCTGCAGGAAGACGACCGTATTCGCCACGTAAAAGACCTTTTGATTCTTTTGGAACCATTTTGTAACGTTCGCCTGAAAGCACGTTAAGCACTGCCTGAGTACCAACAATTTGGCTTGTAGGTGTTACAAGCGGTGGGTAACCAAAGTCTTTACGAACACGTGGAACTTCTGCCAAAGCGTCGTAGTATTTATCTTCAGCATTTGCTTGTTTGAGTTGTGATAAAAGGTTTGAAAGCATACCGCCAGGTACTTGATAAAGAAGAGTTTTTGTATCAACGTTTAATACCTTGGGGTCAAGAATGCCGTCTGCCTTCATTTTATCGGCAACTTTACGGAAGTGAGCCGCAACGTCGCTTAATTTTTCAAGGTCAAGGCCTGTATCACGTGCAGTGCCTTGAAGGGTTGCAACTAATGCTTCGGTTGAAGGTTGTGCAGTACCGTTTGCCAAAGGTGACAATGCGGTATCAACAATATCAACACCTGCTTGCGCTGCCATAAGATAAACCATATCACCTGTACCTGTTGTGTTGTGGGTGTGAAGGTGAATTGGCACGTTTACGTTTTCTTTTAACTTTTTAACAAGTGAGTAAGCATCAAAGGGGAGAAGCAAGTTTGCCATATCTTTGATACAAATAACGTCAGCGCCCATTTGTTCAAGTTCTTTTGCAAGTTTTACAAAGTATTCTTCATTGTGAACAGGGCTTTCAGTATAACTGAGCGCAGGTTCGCAAATACCGCCGTATTTTTTACAACTCTTAATTGCTTGTTCAAGGTTGCGAGTGTCGTTAAGAGCATCAAAAATACGGATAACTTCAATACCGTTTTCAATAGATTTACCTACAAAATTGTCAACAACATCATCAGCATAGTGTTTATAGCCCAAAATGTTTTGACCGCGGAAAAGCATTTGAAGTTTTGTGTCGGGCATATATTTCTTTAAAGTGCGAAGACGTTCCCACGGGTCTTCATTGAGGAAACGCATACAAACGTCAAAAGTAGCGCCGCCCCAACATTCGAGCGACCAATAACCGATTTCGTTAAGGCGTTCGAGTGCGGGAATCATATCTTCAATTTTCATTCTTGTAGCCGCTTGTGATTGGTGAGCGTCACGAAGAATGGTATCAGTAATTAGTAATTTTTTGTTTTCCATTTTTATCTCCTTAAAGAATTGGAATTAACCGAATATAGCAATTAATGCACCGGCAGCAATAGCCGAACCGATAACACCTGCAACGTTCGGACCCATAGCGTGCATAAGCAAGAAGTTTGTGGGGTTTTCTTTTTGGCCAACAGTTTGTGAAACACGTGCAGCCATAGGAACTGCCGAAACACCTGCCGAACCAATAAGAGGATTAATCTTATTCTTGGTGAACAAGTTCATAAATTTAGCAAATAGCACACCGCAAGCAGAAGCAACACCAAAAGCAACAACACCTAAAACAATAATTTCAATGGTGGGTAATCTTAATAATTCAACCGATTTGCCAAAAATGGTGACAGTTTCTCTTGTTGTGTTCAAGAATGTACCTGCAGTAGCAGTAGCACCAACCGAAATACCAAGGAATATTGTAACAATATTCATAAGTTCGTTTTGTGCGGTTTTGCAAAGACGTTCAGCAACGCCAGATTCTTTCCAAAGGTTGCCAAGCATTAAGCAACCAACAAGCGGAGCTGCTGAAGGAACAAGCAGTGCTACAAAGATTGTAACAGCAATTGGGAAGATAATCTTCTCTGTTTTAGAAACCTGACGAAGCGGTTTCATAACAATTTGACGTTCCTTCTTTGTTGTAAGTAACTTCATAATTGGGGGTTGGATAACAGGTACCAAAGCCATATAACTATATGCTGCAACGGCGATAGGTCCTAAGAGATGAGATGCTAATTTTGAGGTTACAAAGATTGCGGTAGGACCGTCTGCACCGCCAATAATACCAATAGATGCAGATTCAAGACCGTCAAATCCCATTGCTTTAGCGCCAAGGAATGTTGCAAAAATACCAATTTGTGCCGCAGCACCCAAAAGTAACGATTTTGGGTTTGAAATAAGTGGGCCAAAGTCGGTCATAGCGCCAATACCAACAAAGATAAGGCAGGGATATATACAAGTTTTAACACCTATATATAAATAGTCGAGCAAACCGCCGTTAGCAAGAATATAACCGTAACTGTGGTAATTTTCAGAACTTGCGTTCATAAATTCATTCCAAAGTTCTTGGTTATATAAACCTGCACCGGGAAGGTTTGTGAGTAACATACCAAAAGCAATACCAATAAGTAAAAGCGGTTCAAATTGCTTTTTGATAGCAAGATATAAGAGGATTAGTGAAATGGAAATCATAATTAGATTTTGCCATCCACCATTCGATAAAAAACCAACAAACAAACCATAAAAACCAGTTTGTTTTAAAAATTCTAATATAGCGTCCATAATTTTAATTCTCCCTTTAAATAAAAAGAATTAAGCAATAACGCAAAGGGTAGCGCCTGTTTCAACTGCAGCACCGTTTTGTACGTTTACAGATGCAATTGTACCGTCGCAAGGAGCAATAATTTCGTTTTCCATCTTCATAGCTTCTAAAATCATTAAAACGTCACCTTTTTTAACAGCGGCACCGTTTTGTACATTTACTGAAAGAATTGTACCGGGCATTGGGCTTGTTACGGTTTCACCGCCTGCGGGAGCGGCAACAGGTGCCGGAGCAGCCACTGGAGTAGCGGCAGGAGCAGCAGCGGGTGCTGCAGCAGGAGCGGGAGCGGCTTTAACATCAGCTGCGTCAACAACTTCAAGAGTTATTTCATAGGAAGTGCCATTTACTGTTACATTATACTTTTTCATTTCTTTTTTCACCTTTACTTTTAAATTTTTTTAAATGATAAAATTTTGAGTGCCGAAACATCTGTACCAAGTTCTTCGGCAATTACTGCGCTAACTGCGGCAATAATTTCTCCACGGTTTTCAATTGGGGTATTAGCTGTTGTAACAGCAGCGGTACTTACGGCTGTTGTAGCTTTTTGTTCTGACTTATTGGGTTTTGCGGTTAACAAACCAATAATCTTGCAAAGCAAAATCAAACAAATTAGTCCAATAAATACAGTACCAATGCCTAAAAGGCAAACAAATAAATTTGACGGTTCGCTCATACAAGCACCTCCTTAAAAATTTACGAAAAGGGGACAAACAACAAAATATTGTGTTAAATTTTCCAATTTTCTCCCTTTTACACTAATTATATATTTTTTGTCAACAAATATCAAGTGCTTTTTTGGAAAATTTTTAATTTTTTAAGAAAATTTTTGTATATTTATATAGATTTCAAAAATTAAAAGAAAATTCTATTAATAGTATCGATACATTTGGCAAATGAAAAAGAAAAATAATACCATTAATATATGATAAATATAAACATTTATTAAATAAATCTTGATTTTTGAGTGATATAGTGGTAAACTAATTTTGCGACACAAATTTAATACGTATTACCAACAGTTGTATGTATTTTTATTTTTGGTAAAAATACGGACTTCTGTTTCGCATACTTCTGTTGGTACGTGAAATTTGTGTCGCAGCAAAGGAAGTTGCGTATTTTTCGGTGCGTGACTTATGTTGCGCACTTTTTTTATTTTAGGTGATTGTATGGATTTAGAAGTTAATGCCCGTCTTAAAAAATTGAGAAAAGAAAACGGTTTTACCCAAGCACAAATAGGAAAAGTTTTGGGTATGGGACAAAACGCATATTCATCGTTAGAACAAAGAGGCAGAGTTAATACCTTGGTTTTAAAGCGATTAGCCGAATTTTATGACGTTGATGTAAAATATATTTTATATGGCGAAGAAACTGAAGCACCGCAAATTACTGAACCACCAAAAATCAAACCTTGCAAACCTGAAATTATCGTTTCTTATAGTAGTGAAGAATTTCAAATTTCGGTTATGGAATCTTTAATAATAGAAACAATTAGAAATTTAAACGAAAAAGATAAGCAAGAAGTATTAGATGTTATTTATAGGAAAAAATTTAAAAAATAGTTATTTAAAGACAAGGGGGGCCTTGTCTTGTTTATTTGTCACCAATACTATTTGCTTTAAATATAATGTTATGGGGACTCAAAAAATAAAGATTTTTAAGGAGATAGTATGGATAGACGAGTTTTTGATATGCTTGAACGTTACAAGCAAAATAATATGAATTATGATTTAACCCCTTCCGATAAAGTTTGTTTTGACGGCGACTACTGTCTTGAAACCGATTATAACGCAAAAAATGGAGATATACTCACAATGGCTTTTGTGAATATGCAACCAATAGACAGCGTTTACGAAACCGAACAAGGTTTTCGCAGTGGTACAATATTCCCCAATATTGACAAGCCGTTTTACGGAGGAAATAAAATATGAAAAATAAAGAAATGCTAATGAGAAAAATCCACGCACTTGATTTTGCAATACACGAATTGGTGCTTTATCTCGATACTCATCCGGTATGCAAAAAAGCAATGGAATTATTAAAAGAATACCGCAAAAAGCGTAAAGAATGTATAGCGCTTTATGAAGAAAAATACGGCAATTATATCGTAACCCCTGCTGATGCACCCGCAAGCGGTTGTTGGCAATGGTTATCGTCCCCATGGCCTTGGGAAAATAAGGAGGTTTAGATATGTGGCAATATGAAAAGAAACTTCAATATCCCGTAAACATTAAAAACCCAAATCCAAAGTATGCCCAAATCATTATAAGTCAGTTTGGCGGTCCCGACGGTGAACTTGGTGCTTCAATGCGATATCTTACCCAACGTTTTGGACAGCCGTTTAACGAAGTTAAAGGTATATTGACCGACGTTGGTACCGAAGAATTGGCTCACTTGGAAATGGTTTGTTCTATGGTTTATCAGTTAACAAAAAATTTAACACCTGAAGAAATTAAGAAGAGCGGGTTTGATAAATATTTTGTTGACCATACTGCAGGTGTATATCCTGTGGCGGCTTCGGGACTTCCGTGGCGTGCGGAATATATTCAGTCAAAAGGCGACGTGTTAGCCGATTTGCATGAAGATCTTGCAGCCGAGCAAAAGGCAAGAGTAACTTATGATAACCTTATTCGCCTTATTGATGACCCAGATATTCTTGACCCGCTAAAATTCTTACGCCAAAGAGAAATAACACACTATCAACGTTTTGGCGAAGCGTTACGTCTTACAACCGATAAGTTAAACCAAAAGAATTTCTATGCGTTTAACCCAAATTTTGATAAAGGTTTCAAAAATAAAATGTAGGGCAGGGGCTTTCTCCTGCCGAAAAAAGAGCAGATGGAAAAACCATCTGCTCTTTAAATTATTTATTATTTTTTCTGAATTTTAAGTAATCTTCAAGTATAATAACTGCTGCAACAGCATCGACTACCGCTTTTCTTTTTTTACCTTTAGTATCGGTAAAATTGAGAGCGGTGTGAGCCGAAACTGTGGTGCAGCGTTCGTCCCACATAACAACTTCCAAGCCCGAAGTTTCAGCAATTTTTTTACCTATTTCGGTGCATTCTTGGGCACGTTCACCTTGCGAACCGTCCATATTTTTCGGAAGACCTACAACAATTAATTCTGCACTGTATTCTTTGGCACAGTTTGATACTTTTTGCACCAATTTTTCGGTATTATATTCAGTTATAACAGTTTTTGGAAAAGCAAAACTTTCGCCTGTATCGCTTACTGCAATACCTGTTCTGGCTTTTCCAAGGTCAACTGACATTATAATCATTTTTTCACCTTCATATATTCGCTAACTCGGTTTCTTTTTGGTAAATATTCTTCGGGTAGATGTTTGGAATCGTTAAAATATTCTAACGTTAAGTTATTATTGTCATCAACAAGTATTTTAGCAATAGCGGTATTATCGGTCCAAGGGGTATCTTTAAGTTTGTTTATGTCATCATACATAATACGGCACATTAAACTGCGGGTAACTCCGCCGTGAGTTGTGCAGGCAATAGTTTTACCACGGTTTTCTTTTGCTAAATTTAAAACGGTTTCATAAATACGCTCGTATGCGTGGCGCATAGATTCTCCGCCTTGAGGGTGAAAATCTTGGGGATGATTATCCCAAGCGTCTGCAAGGTGTGGCATTGAAGAAAAAGTTTCGGCAAAAGGTTTGCCTTCCACAATTCCGCCGTCAAGTTCAATAAGACCTTGGCATTTTTCAATAGGGATATCTTTGTCACCTTTGACCGCAAGTCCTGTTTTGAATGCACGTATAAGCGGACTGGAATAAACTTTATCTAATTTTACGTTTTCAAAGCGTTTTTTTAAAAATTCAAGCTGTTTTTCGCCTATTTCACTTATATCGAAATCACTCACGCCCTGAAAGAGTCGGTTTTTATTTCCAAGTGCTTCACAATGTCTAATAAAATAAATTTCTGTCAAAACTATCACCAAAATTATCTTATCACATATTTTTAAAAATAGCAACATTTTTAACATTTTGCTTAATTTTACAATTATTAAAAAATACATTTGGCGCAAACTAAATTAGGGTGATTTTTTGAAGATTGCAAATAAAATTATTAAAGCCCTGTTTTTCACATTTTTAATTTCAAGCGTTATGATTTTTTCGGGTGTTGTTTATCTTGAAAATACGCTTGACAGTGAGTTTAAAATAAAAAACGGGGATTCATTAACTATTACTGCACCTGTGCCCATAACCGCCGAGTATAACGGAGCAAAACTTTCAAACGTTAGTGGTAAATATGCTCCTTTAAATGAATTTTCGGTAAATTTAAAGGCGTTTGGAATTATACCGATTTCTTCGGCTAAAGTTGAAGTTGTTGACCAACTTCAAGTGGCGGTTTTGGGTATGCCTTTTGGTATGAAAATTTATACAAAAGGTGTTTTGGTGAGTGATATTACATCCGTTTCAACACAAAACGGTAATAAAAATCCCGCCAAAAAAGCGGGTATAAAAGTGGGGGATTATATACTTTCGGTTAACGGTAAACAAGTTTATACCAATGAAGATTTGGGTTACATTGTCGAAAGTTCAGGCGGTAAAAATATGAAGTTTTGCGTTATAAGAGGTAAAACAAAACTTTATTTTAATTTTTCGGCTGTTATGGACAAAAATACCGAGCAATATAAAATCGGCGTTTGGGTTAAAGACAGTTCGGCAGGGATTGGAACACTTACTTTTTATAGCCCATCAACAAATCTTTTGTGCGGTTTAGGTCACGGAATATGTGACGATCAAAGCAAAAAACTTTTAAAAATAAATTCGGGTGAAATTGTATCGGCTCAAATTATCTCAATTGATAAAGGAAAAATGGGTACAGCTGGGCAATTAAAGGGGAAATTTAATTACGACACTTTAGGTGACATTAGGCTAAACTGTAATCAAGGTGTTTACGGAACTTTCAAAGGCAATTTAAAATTTACAAATCTTACCGAAATTGCACTAAAACAAGAAATAAAAGAGGGTAAAGCACAAATAATTACAACAATTGACGGCGAAGTGCCAAAAGCATATTCTTGTAAGATAGCACTCAAAGGTGCAAATTATAATTCGTCAACACAAAATATGATAGTAACCGTGACCGATAAAGAACTGCTTGAAAAAACCGGCGGTATTGTTCAAGGAATGTCGGGAAGTCCCATTTTGCAAAATGGAAAACTTATTGGTGCGATAACCCACGTGTTACTTGAAGATAGCACAAAAGGTTACGCCATATTCGCAGAGAATATGTTGGAGACTGCACAAAGTGTGGCAAATGAACAATTAAAAGAAGCTTCATAATGGCACAAGTCCGTTGCGGACATTAAATGTTCTGCAACGGACTTGTGTGTTTTGTTTATCAGTAATTATATCTTGTTGTGTCGGAAAGGTATGCTTTAATGCTCTTGCCGATTTTTCTTTTAAATACTGTCCTGAAATATCCTACATCTGTATAACCGCAACGCCAGCTAATTTCTTTTTGAGAAAAGTAACCTGTTTCTAAAAGTGATTTTGCGTACTGTATGCGTAGCGTGTCAAGATATTCTTTGGGAGATGTGCCATATACTCGATTAAATTCTCGGCGATAGTAAGCAGGTGAAACACACGACTGCATCGCCAAATTTTCTATTGAAAGTTCAGAGTCCCAAAAGTTTTGGCGCATATATTCGGCGGATTCTAAAATTCTGTTATCTTTCAAATTGGCGGTAAAGCCAACATCGCGGGTAAGCTCGGATAAAATTTCATATACAACCGATGTGATGCGGTAGGTAGAACCAACATCATTTTCATATTTAATGCTCAATGCTTTTGTGAACAATACTTTATATTTTTCAGCATCAGGCACTTTATATACCTGAATTTCGTCCATTATGTAATTGAGCATATTAAAATGAATAACAAGTATATCTTCTTCCAAATTGTTTCGCTCATAGGCAACGCCTGCAGGAATGATGCATATACTTCCGGGCTCAAAGGAGATTGTTTTATTTTTGCAGGTATATTTGCCGGGTGTTTTTAATCTTAATGTTATGGCAGAATAGGTACGTGCCGGTACAAAAACTTTTTCGTTTTTTTGATGATAGTTTAAAACGTCGGTAACTGATATTGCAAGATTTTCGGGAAGCATTATATCACCTCAAATTAATTTTAACAGTTACAGTAGCGAAAATCAAGTGTTTTATAGCGAAAAACAACTTGTTTTATAGCGAAATTTATATATAATTGAATTATAGTAATATTTTGAGGTGATAAAAAATGAATTTTTGTTC
>SVOX01000048.1 GCA_015066165.1 Oscillospiraceae bacterium
TTTGCTTTTAATTCTCTTTCTGCTTGGGGTAATCTTAAATAAAAGGGGAGAAGTTCTTTAGAACTTATTGTTTTGCCCTTTAAAAAACTTTCGTGTGCGGCGGCTCCCACGCCTACTGCGTTTTGATAACGTCTTGCAGGTGCCGATAAACGCACATTTTGAAGCGTTTTAACAAACGGGTAGAAGATTTGAGCCCCGTCTCCTACAATAATAACACATTTTTCTGTCTTTTGCGAGAGTTTTTTAATTTCCTGCGCTAATTCGTCACACAAAAGCGCACGGTCTTCACAAAGGCGTGAAACAGTACCGTTTTGCACTTCAAAAAGGGCATTATAAACTTGGTTGCATCTGGCATCCATAACGGCGCAAACAATACAGTCGCAATCGATATAGTTTTGTGCCATTGCCATAAGGGTTGAAACTGCAACACAAGGTAAATTCTTGGGAGCGGCAAGACCTTTAAGGGCGCTTATGCCAATTCTAACCCCCGTGAAAGAACCGGGACCGTTGGTTATGGCAATGCCCTCAATATCGGCAATAGTTAGTTTTGCGGCAGCGAGTGTGTTTTCAACCATTGGCATAAGGGTTTGAGAATGGGTGAGTTTTACGTTAACAAAACTTGAAGCCAAAATTTCTTCGTTTTCGGTAATGGCTACCGAGGCGGGTGTGGCTGAACATTCTAAATTTAAAATTTTCATATTATTCACCTATGTTTGTAATTGTGATTTTGCGGGTGGTATCGTCTATACGCTCAAACTCAACAAAAATAGTATTTTCGGGTAAAGCGTTTTCAATATTTTCGCTCCATTCACAAGCCAAAACGCCACCTTCGGCTATGTAATCAAAAAAGCCGGTTGAATAAAGGTCTTCCCAGCCGGAAATGCGGTACATATCGAAGTGATAAAGCGGGAGCCGTCCCGAAAGATATTCATTTATAAGCGCAAAGGTGGGGGAAGTGACAGTATCACTACATCCCAAACCAACAGCAAGACCGCGTGTGAAACAGGTCTTACCCATACCAAGACCGCCTTTAAATGCAATTACAACACCGTCTTGTATTTTTTCACCCAAAGACATACCTATTTTTTGGGTTTCTTCGGGGCTTTTTGAAATAAACTGTTCCATAAATATACCTTTCATATTTAACTTACATTGATTATACCACATTTTTCTACAATTATAAAGAGTTACTTGAATATTTATTAAAAATAAAGTATAATGTATGTGATTAATGTTTGGAGGCGAAAAAATTGAGAGGTTTGATGGCTAGAATTGCCGATTTTGTTCGTGAATCAGATAAAATATTGCTTTTACTTTGCTTTTTTGCTTCCAGTTACGGTTGCTTGGCGGTTTTTTCGGCTACTAACTATATGGGAAGTCCACGTGCGGTTATAGTACAAGCGTTGTGTATGTTGTTAGGCATATTTGCGGCATGTGTAATTTCAACCATTGATTTAGAACAGTTTTCAAGATATTGGTTCTTGGCGGCGGCAATAGGTTTAATACCTGTAATACTTACATTTTTTATTGGTTTTGCGCCCGAAGGTACTGATGACAAGGCGTGGCTTAACCTTGGTTTTACCACTTTCCAACCTTCTGAACTTATGAAAATTTGTTTTGTGGTGACATTTTCAACACATTTAGCAAAGGTTAAAAAAGATATTAACAAAATCAAAGTTTTACTTCCTGTATGTGCCCACGGCGCATTGCCCGTATTGCTTATTTTTGTTCAAGGTGACGCCGGTACCGCTTTGGTATTTGCGGTTATGGTTGTATGTATGCTTATGGCTGCAGGCGTTTCTTGGAAATATTTTTTAACGGCAATTTCTGCGGCGGTTGTGGTATCGCCAATTGCTTATTTCTTTATACTAAACGATGACCACCGTAAAAGAATTGTTAATATGTTTGATATTGATGCCGATATTCAAGGCGTTGGTTGGCAACAATACCGTGGAAGACTGGCTCTTGCAAACGGCGGTTTTACGGGACAAGGTTACTTAAACGGCACCCTTACTCAAATGGGTAAAGCCGGCGTACCCGAAGGACATAATGACTTTATATTTGTTACAATAGGTGAAGAACTGGGCTTTTTGGGTTGCATTGTGGTTTTAATTCTTTTAATAGCAATTATTTTGCGTATTTTAAGAATTGCCCACATTTGCACTAAAGACGAAGGTAAATACATTTGTATTGGTGTTTTTGCAATGCTTTTAGCACAAATGGTTATTAATATTGGTATGTGCACTTCAATTACACCTGTTATTGGTATAACTTTGCCGTTTTTCTCGGCAGGCGGTACTTCGCTTTTATGTTTGTTTTTAGGTATTGGTTTGGTGCTTAACGTTTATATGCACCGTAACTCAAGAACGCTTTATTTAAGAGATTAGTTTCAACTTATAAAAAGTGAAGAAAAAGATGGATAAATTTGAAAGTTTTATTTTAAATATTATAAACTTTATTCGAAAGTTTATATTTAAAAAAATGACCAATGAACAAGCCGATTTATTGTTTCAAATAATTAAGTTTGGCTTGGTTGGTGTAATAAACACTTTGGTATCATATTTGGTGACGGTTCTTTGCTTGGTTTTGGGAATACAACTTTTAATTTGCAATGCTATTGCCTTTATAATAAGTACCGCCTGCGCCTTTTTTCTTAATTACTTTTTTGTGTTTAAATCAAGAGAATGTTGGTGGCGTGGCTTAATTAAGTCGTATTGTTCATACGCTTTTACAGGCATTGGACTTAACTCGGTTTTGCTTTACGTTTTAACGAACGTATTATCTGTTTCAGAGTATTTGTCACCGCTGTTAGTTTTAATTATTACAATTCCAACCAACTTTTTACTTAATAAATTTTGGGCATTCAAACGGTAACGTTATAGTATTTTTGGGTTAAAAAAGTTTAAATATTCTTGTTTAAAGTTTTTATAATAGGTACGGGTTATATGTAAGGTCTCACCGTTTTTAAGGTCAACATTTTGGGCGTTGTATTTATTGATAGCGTTAAGGTTTACAATAAACGCACGGTTGATTTTTTGAAAGTAAATCTTCGGTAGAGCATCAAAAACCCTTGCCATTGTTTTTTTACAAAGAATTGTTTCGTTCTCTAGGTGAATATAACAGTATTTGTTATTGGCTTCTAAATATAAAATTTCGTTAGTATTAATGCAAAAAGTATTTATACCGTCGTTTACGCACATTGTATAATGACATCCTGTTTCACTTAAAAAATCGTCAAGTGTTTTTTCAAGCATATAATCTTGTATTGGCTTTTTCAAAAAACGAAAAGGGGATACGCAAAAAACATCTAAAATACAATCGGTGTTTTGGGTAGTGAAAATAATCTTTGAGCAAATGTTGTTTTTTCTTAATAAGTGTGCAGTTTTAAGCCCGTTAATTCCGGGTAGGTTATATTCAATAAAAATCAATGGATATTTGTTGCTTGAGTTTAAAAGTTTTTCACCGCTTGAAAATATATCTATCACAAACTCTAATTTATATTGGTTGGAGTATAAGTAAAGTTTATGCTTTAGGTAGTTTACAAAACTGTTATTACAATCACAAATCGCTATTCTCATATATATGTATTCCTTTCAAAATTAAAGTCCGCATAAGCGGGCTTTTTATTTTTACATTTTTTTTGTTATTATTATACAACAATACCCAAAATTTGTCAATAAAAGACATATAATAACAAAAATAGTGGTTTTTACTCTCAAAATTTGTCAACTTACTCTCTTTTTCGACATTTTAGTTTTATAAACACTAAAATAGGTTAAAGTTTGAAAACGGTAGGTTGATTAAAAAATATTAAATTAATGTTTACAAATTGATTATCGTTTTCTTTCTATTTATGAAAGGAATGATGTCAAATGTGTAATTCGGTGTTGTTACCGCTAATAAAAAAATTCAAATTGCACGATATGTCGGTTTTTGAGGTTATTTATGGTGAGTTTGAAAAACTGATAAATTTCTATGCTTCTCATATTGGGACTGAAGATGCCAAACCGGATTTAACCCTGTTTTTAATTGAACTGCTTTATGCAATAGATTTGTCACGCTTTAAAAATGATTGTTCGAGCGGACTTAAAAAATATATTGCGGTTTGTATTAGAAACCAGTATATTTACTTATCTAAAAATGAAGATAAGATAAGTCGCTTTACATATGAAATATTTGATAATTGTGCATCTTATAACGAACAGTATGACGACAAAATTGCAGTTGAACAAATATTAAATTGTTTAACCGAAAAGCAAAAAAGAGTGCTTGTTTATAGATATAAGTATGGCTTTAGCGACCGTGAAATTGCCGCCAAACTTAATATAAAAAGACAATCAGTTAACCAACTCAAAAACAGAGCGTTTGAGATTATAAGAACAAAATTTTAGGAGGAAAATATGTTTAAATTAGCTTTAAATGCAGGACACGGCATTAAAACACCTGGTAAAAGGTGTATGAAAAAACTTGATAAAAATCAAACAAGGGAATGGACGCTTAACAGCCGTATTTGCGAGAAAATTGAAACAAAACTTTTAAAATACAAGGAGTACGATTTAATTCGTTTAGATGACCCAACAGGTAAAAAAGATATTTCTTTAAGTAAAAGAACAAATCAGGCAAATAAATATGATGCGGATTTTTATTTGTCTATACATCACAACGCAGGTATAAACGGCGGTGCAGGTGGGGGAATAGAAACTTACGTTTACACAAGGCCGTCATACGAGACGCTCGAATGGCAGCAAGATTTATATAAGGCGCTTATAGAACATACAAAACTTAAGGGTAACCGTTCTGACGGTATGAGAAAAAAGAATTTGCACGAATGTAGGGAAAGTAATATGCCGTGTGTACTTGTTGAATGCGGATTTATGGACTCTAAAACCGACGTACCAATTATTTTGAGTGATGAATTTGCCGAAAAGGTAGCAACCGCTTGTGTAGAAGTAATTGTTAATAGAGCAAAATTAAAAAATAAAACCGCTACTGCCACTAAAGAGAACATCGTACTTAAATGGCAAAAGGCGGCAATTAAAGACGGATTTAAAGTTTCGGAATCGGCACAATGGGATAAACAAAGCGAAAAAATTGCAAAAACTGCAATTTGTAAAAAGAGAAAAGAATATACAAACAAAAATTTAACTAAATTATTGCAAAAACAATTAGGAATTGAAGCCGACGGAAAGTTTGGAAGCATTACAGAAAAAACAGTTAAAAAATATCAAAAGGAAAAAGGTTTAAAAACCGATGGAATAGTAGGTTTAAAAACTTGGAAAAAGATTTTGGGGGTGAAATAGTGAAGGAAAAGTTTATAAAATGGTCAAAAGCGGCGGGAATAAGAGCCATAAAAACTGTTGCGGAAACAGCAATAGCCACAATTGGAACTTCGGCGGTTATTTCGGCTGTGGACTGGAAGTTGGTAATTTCGGCATCGCTCCTTTCGGGAATTTTATCACTTTTAATATCGGTTAAAGGTCTGCCCGAAATTAAGTAGTAAAAAAAGCAACTATGCATTTGCACAGTTGCTTTTTTACTATTTAATAAATTTTTCAAATCCGTTAGAATATACTTTTTCGCCGTTTTCTAAAACCCACAATACGTACATATCGTTAGTATTTTCTACTAACTCTTTTCCTTCTTCAAGGGTCATACAAAACAATGCAGTAGAAAATGCATCAGCAAGGCCCGAATCTTCACAAAGTACCGAAACAGATTTAAAATAATTTGCGGGGTGAAGTGTTTGGGGGTCAATAATGTGATGGTAGTTTTTACCGTTTACAGTGTAAAATCTTTGGTATGAACCGCTTGTGACAAGAGAAAGATTATTGCTTAATTCTAACTGTTCGATATATGGGTTTTTGGAATCGTCGGTGTTGGGATTTTCAATACCGATTTTCCATTTTTGACCGTCTTTTCGATTACCAACAATTTTTACGTTACCGCCAATGTTTAATAAATAACCGCTAAAACCTGCATTTTGCATTTTTTCGGCAACTTTTTGTGCGGCATAACCTTTTGCAATTCCACCAACGTCAAGTTTTATTTGTTTGTCGGTCAAACAAACTGTATTATTTGTTTTATTTAAAACTACTTTTGATATATCGGTGTGTTGGTTGGCTTTTTTAAGTTCTTCAAGTTTTGGCAAAGTTGCAAGTTTTGGGTTTTTAAGCCCATACTCACGGCAGTCGTGCCAAATTGATAAAACACTACCCATTGCAATGTTGAGTTTTTGGTTTGTGGTATTGTAAAGTGTTTTTGAATATTCTAAAAGTTGGATAATTTCGGGCGGAACAGTCACCGGCTTACCGTTTGACATATTAATTTTGCAAAGGTTGTTTACGTTTTCATAAACTGTGTAAATATCGTATAGTTTATGATAATTTGAAAGCCAAGATTTGATTTTTTCGCAATTTTGGTTAAAAATTTCTTCTGATTCTTCAAAGCCAATTATGGTTGTGACCGTGTCAAAATAATCAAAAGAATAGGAGGTGAACTTTTTTTGCGAACTTTTGCAACCGCAAAGTCCCAAAATTAAAATAAATATAATTAGTAAAGAAATAATTTTTTTCATAACTTAAAAATAAAAGGGGCGAGAAGCCCCTTTTTGTATTTAATTTTATTTTGCAGCTTTTGTAGCGGCTTTAACAATATCGGTAATGTTGATTGTGCAACCTGCGGTTTGAAGTTCGCCAACGCCGTAACCTGTTTCAAGAGCAAGAGCGGTAATACCGTCTGCATCTTTATCAATAGCGGCTGCATTAAATGCTTTGGCTTGGTCGTACCATTCTTTAACAGTACCGTCGCCGTTAAGGTCTTTACCGTGTTGAGCCATACCGTAACCGTCGCCAATTTCTAATTTGGTTGAAACGTTGATTTTAATATTATCAGAAACTGCGCCTTTAGTATTAAAGTTAATTGCAGCAGCAAGAGCATCTGTTAACATTGCGGTAACTTTGCCCGATTTTGTAGTAGCGGCACAAACTGTAAGGTCAATTTCGTTGATACCTGTTGCTTCTTCGGAAGCGTTTTTGCAACCGGTTTGAGTAGCAACAATGCCAACTTTTAAGTTATCTTTTGCAGAAGCGCCACTTTCACTTGCAGTTGTTACTGCTTTTTCAATAGCAGTAATAAAGTCAGAAATAACAATTGTGCAACCTGCGTTTACAACGTCTTTATTACCCTTGCCACCTTCGGCAACAAGTGCTTGAACTTCTTTAAGGGTTTTACCGGCAACTAATGCTTCAAAAGCGTCGGCTTGTTCAAACCATTCTTTTTTTGCTTTACCGTACGCTACCATATTGTAGTCTTTGCCAAGTTCGTACTTGGTTTTTAATTCTTTTGTTTCAACAAATTTACCTTTTGAAGTAAATTCTAATGTAGCCGAAAGGGCGTCGATATCGCATTTAACAATTTTGCCGTCTTTGTCAACTAAAACAGCGGCAACAGTAGTATCGTTAGTAGCAGAACCGTTTGTATCAGCATCGGCTGACTTAATATTATCGGTATAAGAAACAATACCTACACCTAATTTTAGGGGACTACCGCAACCAACGAGAGATAGTACTGATAAAATTATAACAATACTTAAGATGATGCTTAAAAGTTTTTTCATAATTTTTCATCCTTTTAAATTTTTTGTGTATTTTAAAACGAGTGCACCCAAAATACCTATCAGTGTACCCGATAATACCCCACTAATGCATAGGAAAATCATATAATAACCAATTTCCAGTGTGGATGTAACTAATATGGCAACAATAATTTGCCCCAAGTTGTGAGCAACACCACCTGAAATACTAACACCAATTGTTGAAAACAGTTTTGTTTTTTTGAGCAGTGCCATAACTGTAATACTTAAAAATGCACCTGCTAAACTGTAGGATAAAGTCATAACGTTTCCAAAAAGGAAAGCAACGGTAAGTACACGAACAAGAGTAACTATAGCGGTGTCTTTTAAGGAAAATTTGTAAAGCAGAAGAACGCTTACAATATTGGCAAGACCAATTTTTATACCCGGTACTGCCGCATAAATAGGGGGAAGAAGTGATTCAACAAAAGAAAGGATTATAGAAAGTGCGGCCAAAAGACCTAATAACGTTAGTTTTTTGGTTTTTCCCATTTTATCACTCTTCTGTAATTTCAACTACTAACTTATGCGGTAGGCAAACTATAGTTTCGCCCGTTTTGGAAATTTTATGATGTTTAACACAAATCTTATCAGGGCAGTTTGCGCTCTTAATAAAAGCGTAGCCGTCTTTTATAACCAACACGTTTTCATATTGGTTTTTATCACCTGATAGAATAACAGTTTCGGTGTTATTGTTAAAATTATAACAATCTTTCACTTGCTTGTCAACTGTAACTTTTACCATACTGCCTTTGCTTTGATTTGATTTATAAATCACCAAGGCAATAAGCGACAGACAGAGGATTGAAACAATTAAAATAATGTCGTTTTTGAGTTTGTTTTTTGGCATATCAGTTTATTATGTGAATACATTTTGTGGGGCAAACTTCGGCACAAAGACCGCAGTTTGTACATTTGGAATAATCGATAGTTGCTAAATTGTTTTCAACCTTAACAGCACCGCTGGGGCAGTTAAGTTCACATTTTTTGCAACCTATACAAGCGTTTTGACATTTCTTTCGTGCCGCACCGCCTTTTTCCTTGTTGTTACACATAACAGCCACTTTTGCGGTTTGCGGAACAAATTTGATAATGTTTTTAGGGCATTTTTTAACACACATACCGCAACCAATACAAATCTCGGGATTAATGTGTGCAATGCCGTCTTTTAAGCAAATGGCGTCAACAGGGCAGGCAACAGCACAGTCACCGCAACCCAAACAACCGTATTTACAACTGTTAGGACCGCCGTAAATCATAGAAGCGGCACTGCAAGTATTTACACCGTTGTAGTTATTACATTTTTCGGTTACGCCCGAATGACCGTTGCAACCAACAAATGCCATCATTTCAATAACGTCTTCTGCTTCAACGCCCATAACTTGCGCTATATCCGAAGCAACTGCATCGGCACCGGGAACACAAAGGTTTGTTTTTGCGCCTTCTTCGGCAACGGCTTTTGCATATTCGTCACAGCCGTTATATCCGCAAGCGCCACAGTTTATACCTGGAAGACATTTGCGTACTTTTTCAACTGATTCATTTTCGGGAACACTTAAAAAATGAGATGCCAAAGCCAAAAGAACAGCCGCAATTAAGCCAACAGCAGTTACAACGGCAAAAGCAATTAATATACTTGTCATATCGTTCACCTATTTAAAAAGATTCTCTATAATCCCGCCAAATCCCATAAACGCTAACGAGATAAATGAAGCGGCAATAAGTGTTGCGGGAAGACCTTTGAAACTTTCGGGGATTTCGCTTTCTTGAATTTTTTGGCGCATACCCGAAAAGAGTACCATTGCAAGCATAAATCCAAGACCTACACCCAAAGAGTTTATTATAGACTGAATAAAATTATATTGATGTTCACCAATGTTGTTAATAGCAACACCCAAAACGGCACAGTTGGTTGTGATAAGCGGAAGATATACACCTAACGCCTTATGAAGCGAGGGGATAAATTTCTTAAGTGCCATTTCAATAAACTGAACTAAAGCGGCAATAACCAGAATAAACACAATGGTTTGCATATAGCCAAGATTCATAGTATCAAGCACAAAGTGTTG
>SVOX01000049.1 GCA_015066165.1 Oscillospiraceae bacterium
CCTAACTTGTTCAAAAGTTGGGTGATTTTTATTTAATAATTTCAAATTCATTTTGACCGCAAACCGAAATGTAATATTCGCCGTGGGTAAAGGTTTTGGGGGTGGGGGAAAACTCAAAAACGCTAAAGGTGTCAAGTCCGCCCGAAAGCCCTGCGCCCAAGTATTTAAGACATGCTTCCTTTTTAGTCCATATTTCAAGAAAACGGCTTTCGCTCGGTTTTGAATTTATATAGTCAATTTCCTGCGGATGAAAACGTTTTGCGATCTTTGGGTTAAGTTTTCGTTTCTTTTCAATATCAACACCAACAGCCGATTGGCTTATGGCAATTACCAAAAGTTCGCCCGAGTGTGAAACGTTGAAATGAAAATTGGGCAAATCTTTAAAAAAAGGTTTGCCGTGCTCACCTTTTTCCATTTTTAGCGAGTTAATTTCAATATTATATTTTTCAGATGCTGCTTGTTTGATAAAACCGTAATAATCGGTGTTTATCGGTAAAATGTATATTTTGTTCATAAATAAATTATAGCATAAAAAAACGCAAATTTCAACAAAAGAACATAGTGGTTTAAGAAAAAGTTAGAAAGTGCAAATCAATCATTATTTACTAAAAAATAAAAGAGCCCATCCTAAAGGATAGACTCTTTTATTATTGGAAAGGGTGTACAAATTCGATGCTATTTTAATTTTAGACCTATGTGTTTGAACCCCTACATATTTTTCATTGAATGAAATATCTCGCTTATGCTCGATATGAAATAATCCTTACGGATTATGAAATTTTCTGCTATCGCAGAAAGTGAAATAAAATTCGCCTCTTAAACATTTGCGAAGCAAATATTTCATAGCGAAGCTATTTCATATTACGAAGTAATATTTCACTCGCCGTAAGGCGAATTTCATTGAAAAAACGACTTGTCGAAACAAGTCGTTTTTTCTGGCGCAGAGAGGGGGATTCGAACCCCCGAAGTGGTATTAGCACTTACACGATTTCCAGTCGTGCGCCTTAGACCAGCTCAGCCATCTCTGCAAAGGTCACTAAAGCATTATAATATATACTTTGATAAAAATCAAGTATAAATTTACGGATTACTAATTATAGTACTATAAATCTTGCAAAGCGAGAATGTAATCGCAACGATAGTTGCGCATGTAACCAAGCCGAAGAAAAAATATACGAGACTTTCATTTTGTGTCATACAGTTTGCGTTGCAAACTGATTACATTCCGCCAAAGCGAATTACATACCAATCCTGTGGCTTGGATAAGAAAAAGAAGTAACTTTTGGTAAACAAAAGTTACTTCTTTTTTGGTGACCCGTACGAGATTCGAACTCGTGTTACCGCCGTGAAAGGGCGGTGTCTTAGGCCTCTTGACCAACGGGCCGTATTGGTGGCTGTAATTGGATTTGAACCAATGACACTGCGGGTATGAACCGCATGCTCTAGCCAACTGAGCTATACAGCCATATTTTCAGCGACTTGTATATTATATCTAAACTAGTCGCTTTTGTCAATAGTAAATTTTAAAAATTTCAAAATTTTTTATTTTGGCGTTTTTTGGTAAACGTATTAACGCCCCAAACACCCAATATTATAAGTAAACAAAGTATATATCCCAAAACGCTCAAACGCTCTTTTAAAATTAAAACACCGGCTAAAACAGTCACAACTGTTATAATATTTGAAAAAGATGATGCTTGTACTGCGGTTATGTTCGCAGTTGCAAAGTTGTAAAGTAAAAATGCCAAAACCGACGATATAATTGCGAGATATATTATTGAAACAATGAATTTAACATCGGTAACACTTTGCAAAACAAGGGGAATAAACTTTTCTTTTAAAGATATTACTGCTGTTAGATTAAAGCCCAAAAACCCAACAAAGAACATTAAATAAGTGCGTTCAAAAGGGGAGGTATGGACCGATTGTTTACGGCTTAAAATGTTGAAAAGTGCGGCGCAAATTACTGCACCAATAAGTAATAAAATGCCTAAAACATAGTTTTTGCCGCCATCGTTAGAAATAATACTTATAGCCGAAACACCAATAATTGAAACAGCGGTAAAGATCCATTGAAGAAACGTTGGTTTTTCTTTTAAAATTACGCTTGAAAGCAACATTACTGCTACCGGTACAAGAGCAATTACAACACCCGAAAGCGCAGAAGAGACAAGTGAAAGTCCGTATAACTCGAAGATGAAATATAAAAACGGCTGTGCTAAAGCCATTATCCAAACAGTAGGGTTCTTTAGAGGTTTAATATTGATTTTAAATAACCTAAAAGCCCATAAAATGTTCATAAACAAAAACGCTACCGTAAATCTTACAGCAAGAATTACAAGCGGATGTGATACCGAAAGGGCGGTTTTTGAAAAAATAAAACTGAAACCAAAAATAATATTTGCAAAAAGGGCACAAAAAATACCCAAAGTTCGTTTTTGTGATGACATAATTTCGCTACCTTTTTATTAAAATACGTTTAATTTTAACATAATTTTCAAAAGTTTGTATAAAAATATTGGAAATTGTAATTTTTTTGTAACTTTTTTGAATATAGTACTTGAAAAATATAATAAAAAAGTGTAAAATATAATCAGTTTATTATGTCTATAAATTATATTATAAATAAAAGGACGTGTTTTTTAATGGCAAACAGACTTTTCCAGGGTGTTATTCATCAAATGAAGGATGCTATTGACCGCACTTTTGGTGTTGTTGATGAAAATCTTACCGTTATTGCTTCAAGCGAACTTGGAAAAATAGGCGAAACTGTGCTTGAGTTTATGCCTTCAATTGAAACTTTTACAAACAACGGATATACATACAAGGTTATTCCGTCTAACCAAGGTGCTAAATATGCAGTGTTTGTTGACGGTGATGATATTCTTGCATCAAAATATGCAAATGTTTTAGCAATTGCTTTTTCTAACATTAAATTTTATTATGATGAAAAATATGACCGTGGCAACTTTATTAAGAACATTATTCTTGATAACATCTTGCCGGGTGATATTTATATTAAGGCACGTGAACTCTATTTTAACAGCGACGTATCACGTACAGTTATTATTATTCGTTCATTAGAGTCAAGCGACATTTCGGTTTATGATATTATTCAAAATCTTTTTCCCGATAAAACAAAAGACTTTATCATTAGCATAAACGAAACTGATATTGCTCTTGTTAAGGAAACCGCACAGGGTATAGACCCTAAAACTATAGAAAAAATGGCTTCTACCATTGCTGATACAATTTCGGGTGAGTTTTACGCTCACGTTGTTATTGGTATTGGTACTACTGTTAACAATCTTAAAGATTTGGCTCGTTCTTTCAAAGAAGCGCAAGCAGCTTTGGAAGTGGGCAAGGTGTTCGATACAGAAAAGACCATTGTTTCTTACGATAACTTGGGTATAGCACGTCTTATTTACCAATTACCAACAACTCTTTGCGAGTCTTTCTTGAAAGAAGTATTTAAACGTGGTTCTATTGAAAATCTTGATCAAGAAACTTTATTTACAATTCAACGTTTCTTTGAAAACAACCTAAACGTTTCTGAAACTTCAAGAAAATTGTTTGTTCACCGTAACACTTTGGTTTACCGTCTTGAAAAAATCAAAAAAATCACAGGACTTGATCTTCGTGAATTTGATCACGCTATTATCTTTAAAATAGCACTTATGGTTAACAAATATTTAAAGAGTAACCCAATTAAATATTAGTAAAGGAATTTTAAAATGGAACAAATAGAACAAGGTTTTAAGGTGGTAGATGAAGCGAAACCTATAATAGAATTTCGCGGCGTCAGTAAAACCTATATGACCGGAACTCATGCGTTGGAAGACGTTAATATAAAAATAAACAGCGGCGAGTTTGTTTTCGTTGTTGGTTCTTCAGGCGCCGGTAAAAGTACTTTTATGAAACTTATAATGCGCGAAGAAAAAGCGAATACCGGTAAAATTGTTGTAAACGGTTTCAACCTTACAAAAATGAAGAGAAAGTTTGTGCCAATGCTTCGTCGTACAATGGGTATTGTTTTTCAGGATTTCCGCCTTATACCCAATATGAACGTGTTCGACAATGTTGCTTTTGCAATGCACGTGGTTGGCGCTGACAGCCGTAACATTCGCCGTGAAGTAACAAAAGCATTGTCGCTTGTAGGTTTGGGTCACAAAGCCCGTTCAATGCCTAATCAACTTTCAGGCGGTGAGCAACAACGTGTAGGTCTTGCCCGTGCACTTGTAAATTCACCCGATTTAATTATTGCGGACGAGCCCACAGGTAACGTTGACCCTAATATGTCTTATGAAATTGTATCACTTCTTACCGAAATTAATAAGCGTGGAACAACAGTGCTTATGGTAACTCATGACCATAGTTTAGTTCGTGATTTTAATCATCGTGTAATTATGCTTGATGGTGGTAAAATTGTAGCAGATAACGCCGGAGGTGACTTGTAATGAAATTAAGCAGTATAAGATACCTCATTAAAGAAGGTGTTAAAAACACTTGGACCAACCGTCTTATGACCATAGCATCTGTTGGTGTACTTGTTGCTTGTATGGTTATTATTGGTGTGGCTATTATGATTTCCGAAAATGTTAATATGGCAATGGGAAATCTTGAAAAGCAAAACGTTGTTATGGCTTATATGCAAGATTACAGTTGGGCACTTTACGGCAACGGAGCCGAAGCCAAAGGTAATTCTAGCGAAAAGCCGGATAAAAACGGTGTCCGCCCTTCAGACTACGTTATACATAACGAACAAGAAGCCAAGGCACTTTGTGATAAAATTGCGGCAATACCAAACGTTGATACAGTAACATTTGTTTCAAGTGCAGAAGGTCTTGAAACAGCAACAAAATCAATGCTTGAAAATCAAAAGCAATATTTTACCTTCCTTGAAGGCGAGGGTGAAAACCCGCTTTCCTGTGCGGCAAAAGTTGCTATGAAAGATATGGAACTTTTTGACCAAACGGTTAAGGAAATCCAAAAACTTGAAGGGATTGACGTTATTCAGTCAAACAGCGGTCTTGCTGAAAAGTTAGCAGCAATTAAGCAGGGTATAACCGTTGCAGGTGTTTGGATTATTGCAATTCTTATGATAATTTCCCTTGTAATTGTTTCAAACACAATTCGTGTTACAATGTACACAAGAAAACTTGAAATCAGCATTATGAAAGCAGTTGGTGCGACTGACTCTTTTGTAAGAATACCTTTTGTTGTTGAAGGTATGTTGATAGGTATCATTTCGGCATTATTTGCTGAAGGGTTGTTGTATTTCTGTTATCGAATAGCAACCGAAACTATTATTAAAACCTTTGGCGACGTTGTTCCGTTTGGGACAATGGTATGGGAACTGTTATTAATTTTCTTGGCCATAGGCGTTGTTTCGGGTATAATTGGCAGTGTAATTATTATTAGTAAGTACCTTCGTAAAGAGGGCAGTGAATTTGCGGCAATTTAAATAGTAGGAGTTTACAATGCAAAAAAGTACAATAAAAACAGTTTGTTTAATTTTAATAATGGTTTTAACTTTTACTTCGGTTTTCACTTTTAATACAGGCGCTAGTAAAAAAAGTGAACTTAAAAGTGAAATTAACCGCCTTGAACAAGAGTCTGCCAAACTTGAAGGCGAAATAAAGAGTTTACAAGGTAAAATTAACAGACAAAACGATTTAAAAACAGCGATTGAGCGTAAAATGGCAAATGTGCAAAGTCAAATTAACGCTTGTAATAAGCAAATTAGTTATATAAACGGTAAAATTTCTGCCAACAAGGCGGAAATTAAGAAAAACGAAGAACAAATCGAAGCCGATAAACTCAGCTTTAAAAAGCGCCTTCGTGCTATTCATATGAGCAATTCGGGCTCAAGCGTACAGGTTCTATTGGGCGCTGAAGATTTTTCTGACTTTTTGCAACTTTCACAACTTACCGCTTCGGTTTCGGCACATGATAAAAAGATGATAGAAGAACTCGTGGCTGAAATTAAGAAAATTGAGAAAAAGCAAGAAGAAAATAAAACTCTTTTGGAAGAACAGGTTGATTTAAAGGCGAAAATTAATGCTAAAAAGCAAGAACTCGCTGCTGAAGAACAAAAAATCCAGTCAGTTATCAGTTCGATTAGAAAAGACCAAAACGAAGTTAAGCAAGATAATGCCGAAGTAGAAAAAGAATTAAGACAAATGCAAAATGAACTTAACGCAATTTTAAGCGCTTCGGGTAACTCTAACACAAGTTTTGTATATGATGGTAAAGATTTCTTGTGGCCCACACCTACCGTAAACCGTATTTCTTCTTATTACGGCGCACGTTGGGGCAGAATGCACAACGGTATAGATATTGCCGACGGAAGTTGTTGGGGTGATAAGATAGTTGCTATTGCTGATGGTGTTGTTACAACATATTCAAATAATTGTCGTCACAATTACGGCAAAAAACCGGTTCGTAACTGTTGCGGTAACGGATACGGTAATTATGTAACTATTAACCACGGTACTAAAAACGGTAAAACCTACGTTGCTTACTATGCACATATGGCTTCTATAACCGTATCACTTGGTTCAAAGGTTAAGAAAGGCCAAATTATAGGTTACATTGGCTCAACAGGTCGTTCTACAGGTGCGCATTTGCACTTTGGTATAGCGGTAAACGGCGGATGGGTTAATCCTATGAGCTTTTATAAAAAAGTTGGTTAATTAATTGAAAACCGTCACATTGTGGCGGTTTTCTTGGAATAAACAGGGGGTATTTTATGCGCTCGTTTTTTAGAGTTTTAAGTGTGATTTTGCTTGTTTGCTGGATGACTTTTATATTCTTTTTGTCCAACCAAAACGCAGATGCATCTTCACAAACAAGCGGTCAGGTTATTGAAGTATTGGCTGAAAAATTTTATCCCGAATTTGAACAAATGACTGAACCCCAAAAGCAAGAAGTTATTTCGTCTTTACAGTTTGTTGTAAGAAAATCAGCACACGTTGGAATGTTTGCAGTTTTGGGATTGCTTTCGTTCTTAACCTTTATAAGTTACGTAGATTTGCGGTTTTTTACAAGAACTTTTTGGGCTGTGGCGGTTAGTGTTTTATATGCCGCAACTGATGAATATCACCAACGTTTTGTTGGGGGCAGAAGTTGCGAATTGCGTGACTTTTTAATTGATACGGCGGGTATTTTAGCGGCTGTATTGTTGTGCACAGCGTTTGTGAAAATAATTGGACCTTTGCGCAGAAAAACCGCTTATGCGGGTGTTTCAAAAAAGGCGCTTAAAGAACTTAATTATGAGCTTTATGAAAAACTTGATGCTGCTGAATTTCGCAATCAAAAACTGAAAAACAAAATAAGCGAACACAAGCAAACTATTGAAAAGTTGGAACTTCAATTACAGTTGCAAGAAACTGTTGCCGAACCGAAAAAGCCAAGTTTTGAACAACCTTTAATTGAAATTGAAAAAAGCCAAGAAAACAGTGAAGAAACTTGCGAAGTGGTTGAAGAAATTGAAGAAACCGAAGTTTTAGAGGTTGCAAAAGAAACGGAGATAACTGAAATGAAACTTGATGACCAAATGAATTACGCCGCTAAAGTAATAGGCGAGTGTGTTGTTGAAGTGACAAAGGTTTGTAACAAGTTGACAGTTTCTTCAAATGATGAAACTCAAAAGGAACTTGTCAATTTAGCACTTGGCAGATGCGAAGTTTCAAAATCAGAAATTTTAAAAATTATAAGTAGCGATATGACATTTGACCAAAAGAAAAATTTAATCGAAAATGAAAGAAAAGAAACTTTCGATTATTTTGACAGTATAATGGCTCAAATGTGTTAAAATTTTGTCAAATCAACTATTGAGTTTTAGGGTATTGTTTGATATAATATTGTTATATAACCGAAAGGAGTACATATATGAACTATTCAAAAGAAGTTGAAAACATGTGTCCCTTAGCAAAGGGTACATACCATGGTCCTGCTCCCATTCCGGAAGAAGGCAAATGGGTACAGGTAAAGGAAGTTAAAGATGTATCAGGTCTTACTCACGGTGTGGGCTGGTGCGCTCCTCAACAAGGCGCTTGTAAGCTTACCCTTAACGTAAAAGACGGTATCATCGAAGAAGCATTGGTTGAAACCCTTGGTTGCTCGGGTATGACACACTCGGCTGCTATGGCTTCTGAAATTTTGGTTGGTAAAACCATTCTTGAAGCCCTTAATACCGACTTGGTTTGCGATGCTATCAATACTGCTATGCGTGAACTTTTCTTGCAAATTGTTTACGGCCGTACACAAACTGCTTTCTCTGAAGACGGTTTGCCAATTGGTGCAGGTCTTGAAGACTTGGGCAAAGGCCTTCGTTCACAAACAGGTACAACTTATGCTACAAAGCTTAAGGGACCCCGTTATCTCGAACTTGCTGAAGGTTACATTACCAAAATTGCTATCGACGAAAATGACGCTATCATCGGCTACAAGTTTGTACACCTTGGCAAGATGATGGATATGATTAAAAAAGGTATGGACGCAAACGAAGCTTTGGAAAAAGCAAGCGGACAGTACGGTCGTGTTGATGACGCTGCAAAGCTTATCGACCCCCGTCACGAATAATTTAGGAGGTAAATGATAATGGCTTTATTTGAAAGTTATGAAAGAAGAATTGCTCAAATCGATGCTGAACTTGCAAAACATGGCATTTCTTCTATTGAAGAAGCTAAGGAAATCTGCGAAAAAGCAGGTATTGACCCTTACAAAATCGTTAAAGATATTCAGCCCATTTGCTTCGAAAACGCTTGTTGGGCTTACGTTGTAGGTTGCGCTATCGCAATTAAAGACCAAGTAAAGAGCGCTGCTGAAGCGGCTGAAAAAATCGGACTTGGTCTTCAATCTTTCTGCATCCCCGGTTCAGTTGCTGACGACCGTAAGGTTGGTATTGGTCACGGTAACTTGGGCGCTATGCTTCTCCGTGACGAAACTAAATGTTTCGCATTTTTGGCAGGTCACGAATCTTTTGCTGCTGCTGAAGGCGCTATCGGTCTTGCAAAGAGCGCAAACAAAGCCCGTAAAGAACCATTAAGAGTTATTCTTAACGGTCTTGGTAAAGATGCTGCTAAAATTATTTCAAGAATTAACGGTTTTACCTATGTTCAAACCAAGTTTGATTATTTCACAGGTAAACTTGAAATTGTTGAAGAAATTGCTTATTCAAACGGTGAACGTGCAAAGGTTCGCTGCTACGGTTCAGACGATGTTCGTGAAGGCGTTGCAGTAATGCACAAAGAAGGCGTTGACGTTTCTATCACAGGTAACTCAACCAACCCAACCCGTTTCCAACACCCTGTTGCAGGTACATATAAGAAAGAATGTATCGAACAAGGCAAGAAGTACTTCTCTGTTGCCTCAGGTGGCGGTACAGGCCGTACACTTCACCCTGATAATATGGCTGCAGGCCCCGCTTCTTACGGTATGACAGATACTATGGGCCGTATGCATTCAGATGCTCAATTTGCAGGTTCTTCTTCAGTTCCTGCTCACGTTGAAATGATGGGTCTTATCGGTGCAGGTAACAACCCCATGGTTGGTATGACTGTTGCTTGTGCAGTTGCAGTTAACGAAGCACTTAATAAATAAGACTTTTCAAGGCTTTTTGA
>SVOX01000050.1 GCA_015066165.1 Oscillospiraceae bacterium
CGTAAATTTTGTCAATTTTATCGGTTTTAAGTGCGGCTTCAAACACGCCCATAAGTGAAGCGTTTATGGCAACTGTAGGTCCGCCTGATTGCGCAACTGCAATATTCATAATTAAGAGTTCCTCCAAAATATATATTAATAATATGATAACATCTTTTGGCTTAAAAATCTACATATTTCTAAAAATTATTTGAATTTGTGACGTTTTTTTCGTTTAGGGCTTTAAATAGTTGTAATTTTTAATTTGCTATGGTATAATTTAGTTGTGAAAGTTTGATTATTTTATGAAAGGAAAAGCAGTATGGTTAAAAAATTATCTAAAATTTTATCGTTATTTTTAATCCTAACAGTCCTTTTTTCAAATATACATATTGTATCTTTTGCGGATGATTACAGCACCGAAGGGTACACGACCAATATTTACGAGTTTGCTGACGAAGTGCGTGAAATGATGACAAACCGTGAAAGGTACTATTCAATTAAGTATAAAAGTAAGACATTATATACAGAGCAAAATCAAGAAGATTTTACAGACATAATTACTGAATTAGTAAAACGTGCCTATCAAGAAACCGAACAAGCAAACCAAGGTGATTACCTTAAATATGTGCTTTCTAAATATGGATATTTGCTTTCGGGATTTGGGTACGGTGAGTATTTTTACTATACTGTAGATCTTGAAATACAGTATTATACTTCGGCAAATCAAGAACAAAAATTAACCCAAGAAATTGATAAAGTAATCGACGGTTTTGGTTTTACCAACAATACGCCCGAAATCCAAAAATGCGATGCTATTTATGACTACATAACCGAAAACGTAAGATACGATTATGCAAACCTTTATGATGATGAATATTTGTTAAAATACACAGCATATGCGGCGCTTATTAATAAAACTGCAGTATGTCAAGGATATGCCACTTTATTTTACAGAATGGCGAAAGAATGTGGATTAGACGTTCGTGTAATTTCGGGCACAAGCCGTGGCGAAGGTCATGCTTGGAATATTGTTAAATTGGGTGACTGGTATTATTATCTTGATTCCACTTGGGATGAAGGCACAACCGATTACGATTACTATTTAAAGGGTAGTAACGATTTTGACCAACATAATAGCGACCAAGAATTCAAAACAGCAGAGTTTAAGGCGGCTTACCCAATAAACACTTTAAATTTTGAAGACTTTTGTGAGCACGACTTTTCAATTCCTGCAACTTGTACAAAAGGGGTGGTATGCTCGTTATGTGGCAAGGAATCACCTTATTCGAGTTCGCTGGGTCACAGTTTTACAAACTA
This sequence comes from Oscillospiraceae bacterium, assembly GCA_015066165.1. Taxonomy (GTDB): domain Bacteria; phylum Bacillota; class Clostridia; order Oscillospirales; family Acutalibacteraceae; genus UBA737. Next base: position 1,300 of record SVOX01000050.1, read on the forward strand.
TGTATATGATGAAGGAACCGCCACTTGTATAAAAGACGGCAAAAAGACTGCGGTTTGTGACCGTGAGGGTTGCCAAGCAACTAAAACGATAACAGCTCCAGGTACTGCACTTGGACACAGTTTTATAAACTACATATATAATGAAGGAACTGCTACTTGTACTTCAAACGGCACAAAAACTGCCAAGTGTGAACGTTGTATTAAAACAGAAACCATAACTGCCGAAGGTACAATGTTAAGCCATCATTTTATAAACTATGTACCAAACGGTGATGCTACATGTGTTAATAACGGTAGCAAAACCGCATTTTGTGATTATGGTTGCGGTACGGCCGATACAGTTTTAGATGAGGGCTCAAAAACATCTCACAATTTTGTTGGCGGAACTTGTCAGAACTGCGGTTATGAAAACTGTGAAATATCGGGTGTTCATAAATATTCTGAACCAACATGTAAAACACCGGGTGTTTGCTATTTGTGCAACCTGGCAATAGACCCCGAACATCCGCAACCTGTGGGACATGATTATCAAGACTACAGACCCGATGATTTTGCAACTTGTGAAACTAATGCTACTAAAACAGGCAAATGTGTACATTGCGATAAAGTAGATACCAAAGAAATTGATGGAACTGTTTTAGGTCACAACTTTATAAATTATAAATATGACAACAATGCAACTTGTACCGCCGACGGCACAAAAACCGCCAAGTGTGAACGTTGCAGTAAAACCGATACATTGACAGTCGAAAATACAAAACTCAAACATACCTACACACCACGTGTTGTAACACCTGCTACTTGTAAGACCACCGGCATTATGAATTACAAGTGTTCTTGCGGTGATAATTATAATAAAGTAATTCCAAAAACAAACGTACATAACTATGCACCGTTTAATAACAAAGCTACTTATGCACAAGCGGGCTCATCGGGTAATGTGTGTACAGTATGCGGTTCTAAAGCTAACGTAAAAGTTATTCCAAAACTTGTACCAAAGACCACAAAAATTTCAAAACTTACCGCCAAGAAAAAGAGTTTGGTAGTTAAGATTAAGCGCAACAAGAGTGTTACAGGTTACGAAATACAATATTCACTTAAAAAGAATTTTAAATCAGCCAAGAAAGTAACACTAAAGAAAAATTCATCTATTTCAAAGACCATTAAGAAATTAAAATCGAAGAAAACATACTATGTAAGGGTTCGAACTTATAAAACCTATAATGGCAAGAAGTATTATTCGGCTTGGTCGAAAGCGGTCAAGAAAAAGACTAAATAAAACAAAAAACTGCGAGAAATTTCTCGCAGTTTTTTTAATGCAGTTTTACGTCGCACCAAAGCATTTCGTAATACATTCTAACATCGTCGGGTATGTCGTGATAGTACTGAACTTTTGGAATATCCTTTTGGTTTGGATATAATATTTCATTTTCATAATAGCAATAATCAGGGTTGTTTACAACCGCTTTGTTTGGTGAAGCATAACCGATATATTCCGCATTGGCGGTGGCTATTTCGGGCTCTAAAAGGAAGTTTATATACATAAGAGCCGCTTCATAATTTTTGCAAGATTTTGGTATGCAAACAGAATCTATAAAAATATTTGTGCCTTCTTGCGGATAGAAAAATCTCAAATCTTGGTTTGTGTCATACATTGTAAGATAATCACCCGCATAATAGGGAGCAATGGCGGCTTCGCCTGTTTCCATTTTACCGTAAACTTCGTCCATAACGTAAGATTGTAAATTGTCTTTGCCTTTTTTAAGAAGATTTGCGGCTTTGTCCCAATCGTTTTTATTGGTGGAGTTAAGGTCAAGCCCTAAATACATTTGCGCCGTCATAAAAGCGTCACGTGGGTTGTTAAAATTAAGTGTTTTATCTTTGTATTTTTCATCCCACAAAACACTCCAAGAATTAGGAATATCCTGACTTACTTGAGCGGCGTTATATATGATACCAACCATTCCAACCGAAAAAGGAACGCTATATTTATTTTGGGGGTCAAAGAAAATGTTTTTATATTTTTGGTCAATAAGATTATAGTTTGAAAGTTTTTTGGTGTCTATTTCACGAAGTTCGTTTTCTTTAATAAGACGCTCAATCATATAATCTGAAGGGATTATTATGTCGTAAGTAACACCGCCGCTTTTAATTTGCGAATACATTGTTTCGTTACTTTCAAACGTGAGATAGTTTACTTTAATGCCTGTCAGCCGCTCAAATTCGGCATTGACGTCAATTGTCTGGTCGCTGCCGTCGGAAATATATTCGCCCCAGTTGTAAACTGTAAGAGTGGTGCCTTTGAGTTCTTGCGAATAATTGGCTTTTAAATCTAAATCGAAATATTTGTATGCGTATTCACAACCGCAAAGCCAAAAACAAAGGCAAATGCTTAAAAGAAGAGATAATATTTTTTTCATATTAAACCCTCCTTTTTGTTGTTTTTGCTTCGTTTTTACTGCTAATCATATTGTAAAAAATGAGCAACACAAAAATAACTATAAATATAAGGGTTGAAAGGGCATAAGTATCGGGCGTTACCGATTTTTTGGTCATATTGTAAATGATTATAGGCAAAGTTTGATAATGACCGCAAGTGAAGTAACTTATAACAAAATCATCAAGCGATAAAGTAAACGCCATTATCATACCTGTCATAATGCCTGTTGAAATTGAAGGCAGTATAACCTTAAAAAATGCTTTAACAGGGGTACAGCCAAGGTCGAGTGCCGCTTCGTGCAAATTGGCATCAGTTTGCTTGAGTTTGGGCATTACTGAAAGTATAACGTAGGGAAGATTAAAAGTTATATGGGCAATAAGTACGGTTGCAAATCCCAAAGATTCTGTCATTCCAAAAAGTTTACCAATAAAAATGAACAAAAGCATAAGAGAAATACCTGTTACTATATCGGCATTCATCATTGGAATATTGGTGGCACCCATAATTAAGCGGTTTGCCAACTTATTGCGAATTGCCATAATGCCAACTGCCGCCGCAGTGCCTAAAACAGTTGAAATCAAGGCGGAAAGCACAGCAATTATTAGAGTGTGCTTTAAAGCGGTGAGCATTGTACTGTCTGACAAAAGTCCTAAATACCATTTGGTTGAAAATTCTTCAAAAACCCAAACACTGCTTGATGAATTGAAAGAAAAAACAATCATAACAAGCACGGGGGCGTATAAGAAAAACAAAATAAGTCCAATATAGAAGCGTGACAAAAATTTCATATTACCACACCTCCGTCATCATCTGAAAACTTGTTCATAACAAACAAACTTATCATAATTAAAATCATAAGAATTAATGATATTGAAGATGCGATGTTGTAATAATCAGGACCTAAATTGAAGAAATATTCAATTGTGTCACCAACAAGCATTGTTTTGTTACCGCCAAGTTTTTGTGAAATGTAAAATGTGCTTACGCTTGGCACAAAAACCATAGTTATTCCCGAAATTACACCCGGACGGCTTAAAGGAAAAATAACTTTTTTAAACTTGTTAAATGCGTTTGCGCCCAAGTCGTCTGATGCCTCTAAAAGCGAGTTGTCAATTTTACTCATAACCGAATAAATTGGCAAAATCATATAAGGTATAAAGTCGTAAACCATACCTAAAATTACAGCACCCGGTGTGTTGATTAGTTTTAACGGTCCAATTCCCAATTTGGCTAAAAAGGTGTTTATTATACCTGTGTTGGCTAATATTGTTATCCAAGAATATGTGCGAATAAGGAAGTTCATCCACATAGGAAGCATAACAATCATCATAATCATTTTTTGACTGCTGACTTTAAGTTTTGTCATAAAATATGCCATTGGGTAAGCAAGAAGCAAAGTTATAACGGTTGCAATAATTGCGTAAAGAATTGAAATTGCAAATGCTTTTTTATACCGTCCGAGCGATGCTAAATTTTGTAGTGTGAACGTGCCGGAGGCATCTGTCAAAGCGAAATATACCATTATAACAAGGGGGACAATGATAAATATTGCCGCCCATACAATGTAAGGACTTGCTATTAGACGATTTCCAAAAGATTTTTTGTTCATTCTTCTACCTCCAGCGGTTCACTTAAAAGGTCGTGCTCTTCGCTGTAAGAAGAATAATCGCCGTAAAGGCCTGAATATTCGCTTTTTTTCATAATGTGAATGGCATCGGGTTCAATATATAACCCTACTTTGTCATCTACAAAGTGTTCGTCGGTTGTTTGAATCATCCACTTAAAACCGCCAATATCAACAATGATTTCGTAGTGAACGCCAAGGAACGATACCGAAGTTACAATACCCGTTAACATACCTTGCTCTATAGGTACAATGTCAACGTCTTCGGGACGAACAACAACATCTACGGCTTCGTTTGGCGAAAAACCCTTGTCAAGACATTCGAATTTAGAGCCCGAAAACTCAACGTAATAGTCTTTTAACATAACACCATCTACAATGTTTGACTCGCCAATAAAATCAGCCACAAAGGCATTTTTTGGCTCATTATAAATGTCTTGCGGTGTGCCAACTTGTTGAATTTTACCGCCGTCCATAACAACAACACGGTCAGACATAGTGAGCGCTTCTTCTTGGTCGTGGGTTACAAAAATAAAAGTAATGCCAAGTTGCTGTTGGATTTTCTTAAGTTCTTTTTGCATATCTTTACGCAGTTTAAGGTCAAGCGCTGCCAACGGTTCGTCCAAAAGCAAAACTTTTGGATGGTTTGCAATGGCGCGTGCGATTGCGACACGTTGTTGCTGACCGCCCGAAAGGGTGTCTATACTGCGTTTTTCAAAACCCGAAAGGTTTACAAGTTTTAACATTTCGGTTACTTTTTCTTTAATTTCTGCTTCGCGCATTTTCTTTACACGAAGACCGAACGCCACGTTTTCATATACGTTAAGATACGGGAAAAGAGCATAACGTTGAAAAATGGTGTTAACCTGTCGCTTAAAAGCCGGAACACCATTGATTTTTTTACCCTCAAAGACAACGTCGCCGTTATTGGGTTCCAAAAATCCTGCTATTAAACGAAGGGTGGTAGTTTTGCCGCAACCTGAAGGTCCTAAAAGGGTTATAAATTCTTTGTCCTTGATTTGAAGGTTGAGGTTGTCAAGCACCGTCTCGTTGTCAAATGCGACCGAAATGTCTTTTAGTTCTACAATATTTTCTTTTTGCATAAAAAGCATCCCCCTTTGTTCAACACATAAGTGTCGAAACAAGAATTTAGTTTGGCAGTAGGGAAATGATAGAGCCACATTTCCTACAAACCTATCTTGCTCGATACCCGCCGTTTCCTCGTAATATGCCCTGAACAAAGGGTTTTTCATAGTTTTCTCGCACTAAACGGAAACTACGGCATAAAATCTGAAACAGCACTCTACACAAGATGCTTTGTCGATTTTAATCGACATATTTTTTAATATAAATATCATTACAAATATATAATATATTACATTAAAAGTCAAGATTTATTTTGCGCTGTAAATTGGTGGATTTTGGTTGGTTTATTATGTTGTAAATTTGTGAACAATTTGTTAATAGTCAGGGAAAGTCAAATAATTTTTCAAAAAACTATTGACAAATGAAATTTTTAGCATATAATAGTAACTGTTAGCACTCAAAGGTTGAGAGTGCTAAAAATGAAACGGGGTGACAAAAATCGAGTTAACTCCAAGAAAACAAGCGGTTTTAAGAGCAATCGTTAAAGCGTATATTGAAACGGGTGAACCAATTGGGTCTAAAATTTTGACAGGGCTTATTGAGAATGCACCGTCTTCGGCAACGCTTCGCAACGAGATGAGCGAACTTGTGAGTATGGGGCTTTTGGAACAGCCACACACTTCGGCAGGGCGTATCCCTACAAACAGCGGTTTAAAACTGTATGTTAACGACCTTATGTTAAAAAGTGAAATTCCTAATGAGAACAAGCTGTTTATTGATGAAAGGTTTGATACCGTAACCGAAATGCCTGAAAACATACCTGCAAAGGCGGGGGAAATACTTTCTGACCTTACGGGACTTCCGGTTATTGCCTGTCTTATTACTCCCGGCACAACTGTTATAAAAAAGGTTGAACTTATGAATATTAGCCGAAATACAGTTATGCTTTTAGTAGTTACAAACGACCAAAGAACCAGAAATCGAATTTTTCGTCTTTCGGGTGAATATACTCCGCAACTTCTTGAACGATTTTGGGAAATTGTTAACACCAAAATCAAGGGTAAACCGTTAGAAGAATTAAGCATTGGCTATATGCAAAGTTTAGTGGCTTCTTTAGGTATTGATTCATTTAAACTTATGCCACTTATAACTGCAGTTTTTGAAACAGCAAAGCAAATTGAAAAAATGACTGTTGACATTAGCGGTGCCTCACGACTTTATAATATTTGCGGTGACGAAGAGAGAAGTAAACGAATTATTTCACTGATAGAAAGCCGTGACCCAATAATATCATTGTTTGAACGTGTTGGCGACGGTGTTGTTTTTGGTGAAGATACCGGTTTTAGCGAATTAGGTACCGATACACTGATAGCCGCGCGTTTTGGAAATGAAAAATACAAAGGGTATCTTGCTTTAATAGGTCCTAACAGGTTATCTTATGAGCGACTCATACCCACAATAGAATATACGGCAGAAAAACTGACAACTGTACTTACTGCCGCACAAAAGGATATGGAGGATTAGACAAGTGGCTGAAGAAAAAAAGATAAACGAACCTCAAGAAAAACCAAAGGCCGAAAAGAAAAAGACCAAAAAAGATTTGGAAATTGAGGCATTAAAAAAGGAACTTGAAGAAAAAAATGATTTATTGCTTAGAACTGCAGCCGAGTTTGACAACTTTAAAAAACGTACTGAACGTGAAAAATTAACAGTTGCCGAATTTGCAAAAGCGGGACTTATAAAACAACTTTTACCAATACTTGATAATATAGACCGTGCAAGTGCCTCGGAAAAAGACACACCCGACTATATTAAAGGTATTGAAATGATTGTAAAACAATTTGAAGCAATTGCCGATAATCTGGGCGTTGTGGAAATTGCAAAAGCGGGGGACGAATTTAACCCCGAACTTCACGAAGCGGTAATGCACGTAGAAGACGAAACTTTGGGTGAAAACGTTATTGCCGAAGTTTTGCAAAAAGGTTATAAAATAGGGGATACGGTTATTCGTGCCGCTATGGTTAAAGTTGCTAATTAAAACATTTATAAATTTAAGGAGAAATTAAAATGGGAAAAATTATTGGTATTGACTTAGGTACTACAAACTCTTGCGTAGCAGTTATGGAAGGCGGCGAGCCGGTTGTAATTGCCAACGCTGAAGGCGGAAGAACAACACCTTCTGTTGTTGCTTTTTCTAAAACAGGCGAAAGAATGGTAGGTCAGGTTGCAAAGCGTCAAGCAATCACCAACCCTGACAGAACAATCAGTTCTATCAAACGTGATATGGGTTCTGCCAACACAGTTGAAATCGACGGTAAAAAATACACACCACAAGAAATTTCGGCTATAATTTTGCAAAAATTAAAGGCAGATGCTGAAGCATATCTTGGCACAACCGTATCAGAAGCAGTTATCACTGTTCCTGCTTACTTTACTGACGCTCAACGTCAAGCAACCAAAGACGCAGGTAAAATTGCAGGTCTTGAAGTAAAGAGAATTATCAACGAACCAACTGCTGCGGCTTTGGCTTACAGTATTGATAAGGAAGACGACCAAAAGGTTATGGTATATGACCTTGGCGGCGGTACTTTCGACGTATCTATTATTGAAATGGGCGACGGTGTTCAAGAAGTACTTGCTACTGCCGGTAACAATAAACTTGGCGGTGACGACTTTGACAAACGTGTTATGGACTATATCGTATCAACCTTTAAGGCAGAACAAGGCATTGATTTGTCAGGCGATAAAATGGCTATGCAACGTATTAAAGAAGCCGCTGAAAAGGCAAAAATCGACCTTTCGGGTATGACCACAACCGATATTAACTTGCCGTTTATCACAGCCGATTCAACAGGTCCTAAACACTTTGAAACAACACTTACCCGTGCAAAGTTCAACGAACTTACTGCCGATTTGGTAGAAGCAACAATGGCTCCCGTTCGTCAAGCACTCCAAGACTCAGGTCTTCAAAAAGGTGAAATTAACAAAGTGCTTATGGTTGGCGGTTCTTCAAGAATC
>SVOX01000051.1 GCA_015066165.1 Oscillospiraceae bacterium
CGAGCCGATAACTGCCGATTTTGAAATTGAGCCGATTTCTATTTTTGCCGAAGACGACGGCTTTGTATATGATTTTGGTGTTTGTCATTCAGGCGTTTGCAAACTTACTATCGATGCTAAAAAAGGGCAAGAGATAGTTCTTACACACGGTGAAATATTAAAGAACGGCAAATTTAATATTGATAATCTTTGTTGCGATAAAAACCGCACAGAGCAAGACCTTAAATTTATACACAAAGACGTTTACGTTTGCAAAGACGGAAAACAAACGTATATTCCAAAATTTACGTATCACGGTTTTCGCTATGTGAAGGTTACAGGTGTAACCAAAAGTCAAGCGACCAAAGATTTACTGAAGTTTGTGGTAATGCACAGCAACCTTGAAACACGTGGAGGATTTTCTTGCTCGGACGAAACGCTTAACAAACTTCAAGAAATGACACGCCGAAGTGATATTTCAAATTTTCACTATTTTCCTACCGATTGTCCCCAACGTGAAAAGAACGGTTGGACAGCCGACGTCGCCCTTTCGTGTGAGCATATTTTGTTGAATTTCGGGGCTGAAAAAAGTTTTTGCGAGTGGATGAAAAATGTTTGCAAAGCGCAAAACGAAAATGGTGCCATACCCTGTGTTGTACCAACGGGTGACTGGGGATATGGTTGGGGAAGCGGTCCCGCTTGGGACTGTGCTTTGGTTTTTGTACCGTATTATACGTATATGTATAGTGGCAATTCTAAAATTATTGAACAATCGGCAGATACAATATATAAATATTTGAATTACTTGCTCACAAAAAAAGATGAAAATTCGCTTGTGCATTTTGGCCTTGGTGACTGGTGCCACGCAGGGCGTCCTGAAGACTGCCCAAAAGCACCGCTCGAAGTTACCGATACAATTATTTCAATGGCTATTGCCGAGCGTTCGGCGTTTTTGTTTGGAATAATTGGTGACACAAAACGGCGTGATTTTGCTTTGAAAATTGCAAATAATTTCAAAAAAGCGATACGTGAAAATCTTATAGATTTTGAGCAAATGACCGTAAAGGGCAACTGTCAAACAAGTCAGGCACTTGCTATTTATTACGGTGTTTTCATGCCTGAAGAAACAGGTGACGCTTTTGAAAAATTGCTTCACTTTATTCATTTGGCTGACGACCACATAGATTGCGGTGTTTTGGGCGGTAGGGTGATTTTTCACTTGCTTTCTCAATTCGGCTTTGTTGATTTGGCTTATAAAATGATAACTCGCAAAGATTTTCCGTCTTACCGTTATTGGATAGAGCAAGGGGCTACGACGCTTTGGGAAAATTTTGACAAAGAAAAAATCAAATCTTGCAATCATCATTTTTGGGGTGATATTAGCGGTTGGTTTATAAAGTGTATTGCGGGAATTAACTATAACCCTAATGCTGATAATATAAAATATTTGGAAATAAAGCCCAATTTTGTTAAAGCACTTAATAATGCCGATGGTTACTACATTACACCTTTTGGAAAGGTTGTAAGCAGATGGAAAAGAGTGAAAGATAAAATTATATTAAATCTTGAAATTCCTAAAAGTATTACAGCAAAAATTATTTTGCCAAATGGATACAGTATGGAAAAAGATTGTGAAAAATCGGTTATTACGGGCGAATATATAATTATCAAAGACGGCGAATTATAATAAAAGTGGCTATTGTTGGTAAATTTTTGGCATTTGGTTGCAAGTGAAAATTGGGCGTGGTATAATTTGTTTGAAAAGGGGTTTTATTATGATTAAAATTGAAAAAATCAATGATAATATTTATAGAACAGTAACGCCTTACAAGGATATTTGGACCACAATGTATATTGTAAAAACCGAAAAAGGTGATCTGCTTTTTGATGCGGCAAGTTTCGACGAAGATGCCCAAAACTATATTGTGCCTTTTTTAAAGGAATGCGGTGTCACAAGTGAGAGTTTAAAATACATATTCATTTCTCACGACCATTCCGACCATGCGGGCGGACTTGGGGCTTTGATGGAATATTATCCCGATGCGGTTATTCTTTCCCGTTCCACCGAACTTCGCAACCGCTTTGCCGAGTATGACGTTATCCCGCCGCAAGAAAACGAAGTTTTTTTAGACGTGCTTAAAACGGTTACCATTACCGGTCACACTTCGGACTGCGCAGGGCTTTACGACGTTAGAACAAAAACTTTAATAACAGGCGACTGTTTGCAAGTTGGGGGTATTGTGGGCTCGGAAAACTGGGCTGCTAATATTCGTTTTCCTGTGTGTTATTTTGAAGACATTGAAAAGGTAAGAAAAATGGATATTGACCTGTTGCTTACAGCGCACGATTATTATCCTTTCGGTTACAAAGCAAAAGGCAAAGAAGAAATTAACCGCTATTTAGACGGTTGCCGAGAGCCGCTTTTAAAATTAAAGAAATTGATTTTAGAAAACCCCACCGTTGATGACGAGGGCATTTGCGATATACATAACGTTTCAAAAGATATACCCACTTTCCACGCAGGTGTGGTAAAATACGTTAGAAAAGCAATGAAAAAGAAAAGATTTTAAACAAAAACCGCAAGGGTGTCTTCTTGCGGTTTTGTTCTTTTTGTTGTTGGTTTTGGTACGAAAGTGGGGAGTTTTGGTAAAAATGTGGTGTTTTGTTGTTTGTTGTTAATTTAAGTGATATAATGTACCCGTAAATATAAAGGAGAAGGTGATAGCGTGGTTAAGCATATTATACTTTGGAAACTCAAACCCGAACACAACATTTTACAGGTGAAAAAAGGTATGAAAGAAAATCTTGAAGGTCTTTTGGGAGTGGTGCCCGGTCTTTTGGAAATGAAGGTGCAAATTGAAAGTTTGGATACTTCTAATGCCGACGTAATGCTTTATTCTGTGCTCGAAAGTGAGCAAGCGCTTAAAAATTACGCCACACATCCCGAACACGTAAGGGTGGCTGACACGTTTGTTCGTCCCTTTACAGAATCTCGCAGTTGTATTGATTTTAAAGTGGATTAAAAGGAGAATAAAAAAATGAAAGTTTTAATGATTGGCGCTCACCAAGACGATAATGAATTTCGCTGTGGCGGTACCGCTTATAAGTTGGTTCAAAAAGGACACGAAGTGCGTTTTTTAAGTATGTGTAATGGTTGCGGCGGTCACCATATTATGACCCCTGCAGAAACTACTGCTACACGTGCTAAAGAATCGGCTGCGGTGGCAAAACTTTTGGGTGTTACATACGACGTTTGGGAAGACCAACCCGACTGCGCCCTTGTTGCCGACCTTGAAACCCGTCGCCGTCTTATTCGTTATATAAGACGTTTCTCCCCCGATGTTATTATTGCTCACAGAACTAACGACTACCACGCTGACCACAGAGCATCTGCTCAACTTGTGATGGACGCTTCTTATATGCTTATAGTACCGCACGAATGTCCAGACGTTCCCGCTATGAGAAAAACTCCGGTTATTATGTATAACGAAGATAACTTTAAAGAACCGTTATTCCACGGCGACTTGGTTATTGATATTGACAGCGTTATTGAAACAAAACTTCGAATGGCTCACCTTAACGTTTGTCAGGTTTATGAGTGGTTGGCATATACCAGCGGTCAGGAAGCAGAAGTTCCTGCCGATGACGAAGGCCGTTTTAAATGGCTTTGCGGTATGGACCTTAACAAATGGTATTCAGATGAAGAAGTTATGTCAAAGCCAATGCCAATTAGCCGAGGTATTCGTTTTGCCCGTCCTGCCGCCCGTTTCAGAGATAAACTTATTGAAGAATACGGTCAAGAAAAGGGTAGCAAAATTCGTTTTGCTGAAGCATTCCAGATTTGCGAATACGGTTCGGCAATGAGCGAAGAAATGAGAAAAGAATTCCTGTCACTATAACAAAAGATTTAATTATTTAAGAAGGTATTTAAATTGAAAAATAAGTTAGATTACAAGTGGATAATCGCAGGACTTTGTTTTTTGATGATTTTCACCTGTCTTGGATTTTGCAGTTCTACAAGAAGTCTTTTTGTGCGTCCAATAACCCAGGCGCTTTCAATGGAAAGAAGCGTATATTCTTTTACCGATAGTTTTAGATTTGTATCGGTTGCTATTGTTAACGTGTTTTTTGGGTTGTTGGTTTCAAAGTTTGGTATTAGAAAACTCATTGGAGCAGGTTTTTTGGCACTTGTAATTTCAATGTCGATTTACGCCACAGCAGATGTTTTTTGGCAATTTTACATAGCGGGTATGTTTTTAGGTATCGGCTTTTCTTGGACTACTACCACAATGGTTGGCTGTGTTGTAAACCGTTGGTGCAGAGAACAGCAAGGGACTGTTATGGGTGCAATTCTTGCCGCAAACGGTCTTGGCGGCGCAGTTGCGACTGCACTTGTAACAAAGATTATTGATAACAACTCTAACCCGTTTGCTTACCGAAAAGCATATTGGACAATTGCTGTGATTATTGCTGTTGTTGGCGCTGTTGTGGTAATATTTTTTAGGGAACGTCCAAAAGGATATATTGTAAGCGTTCCTAATAACAATGACAAAGGCCACGGTAACAATTGGATTGGTATTGAGTATTCAAAAGCCGTAAAAATGCCTTATTTTTATATGGCGGCAATTAGCATTATGTTAACGGGTGCTATTTTACAGGGTATAACCGGTGCTTCGGCGGCTCATCTTGAAGACGTGGGTATTGTTAAATCTTACGTGGGACTTGTAATGAGTGTGCACTCAATATTTTTGGCGGTGTTTAAATTTGCAATAGGCATTGTATATGATAAATTCGGTCTTAAAACTACCGTTAATATTTGTTCGGTAACGTCGGTTGGTGTAATGTTGGTTCTGGCGTTTGTCACCAACTCTCCTACAGGTCGTGTAATGGCTATGATTTACGGCGTTTTCGCAGCATTGGCACTTCCGCTTGAAACCATAATGCTTCCAATTTATGCTTCCGATTTATTTGGTGCAAAATCGTTTGACAAGGTGTTGGGCGTTTTTGTTTCGGTAAACTCGGTTGGATATGCTTTGGGCTCGGTTGTGATAAACGGTTGTTACGATATTTTTGGCAGTTACAAAGGCGTGTTTATTGCGTGTGCTTGTGCTATGTGTGTGATTTTGGCTGTTTTACAATACGTAATGAAAAAAGCCAACCAACAACGAAAACTTGTTGAAAATAAAGTTTAATAAAATTAAAAAAAGCAGGGTTAACCCTGCTTTTTATTTTTGCAATAATCTCTAACACTACAGCCGTTTTTTCGTTTGAAGCACTGCGAAAAATACGAAGGTGACGAAAAACCGAGCGAAAGAGCGGTTTCCTTTGAAGAAACTCCTTTTAAAAGCATTTCTCTCGCTTTTTCCATTTTAATTTCAAAACAATATTCTCCTACACCTTTTGAAGCGTATTTCATAAATGCATATTTTAGTGTTGTAAGAGATACGTTGCAAGAAGTTGCAATATGGCTTAAGGTGAGATTTTGATTTATATTTTGGGTTATAAAGTTTACGGCGTTGTGATAAACAATACCCAAAGGGCTTGAAACAGCCGATTTAGAATGAACGTCGTTTTCGGCACGAAGAATAAGCGCCCATAATAAATGCTTTGCAGATTCACTTTTTCTGCCAAGTCCAAAACGTATCTCGTTATCAATAATATTTATGATATTAATATTTTCCTGCCCCAAACGGTAAAATTGTAAAAAATCTTTAACAAAAATATTGTGTTGGGGTTCAAATCCTAATGAAATAAACACACAATTTGTGTTGGCGTAATTGTGGTGAAAAACATTGGCGTCGAATAAAACCATATCGCCTGATTTTAACTTAAAAACGTTGTTGCCGCAGGTGACTTCAAGTTCACCGCCAAGGACAATGTTAATTTCATAACCTTCGTGCATATGTCCCGAATAAGCATAACCCTTTTCGCAAGAAACACGGTAATATTCTCTTATTTTGGTTATCATTTGTTCACGCTCCAAGTGACTGATATATAAACTTTTATGGCTAAAATCACATTTACATAGCCGTTTGTTTATATTATAATCTAATTGTAATATAAATTCAACACTTTTTGAGGTGACGGTTATGATGAATATGTCGGGCGGGGCTGACCGCCAAGCCGCAGTTTTGAAACAAAAAATTTTAAACGCTAAAGATGACGTTGTAATTAAAGGTAAAAAATATTACATTTCTAATAACGGTGACGACAATAACGATGGTTTATCACCTGAAAATGCGTGGAAAACTTTCAACAAATTTCACGCTATGGGCGACTTTTTAAAAGAGGGCGACGGAGTTCTTTTAGAGCGTGGAAGTACGTGGCGGGTTTATAAGGACATAACTGTTAAAACAGGCGTAACATACTGCGCTTACGGCAAAGGTGACAAGCCACGGCTTATCGGTTCTGATAAAAATTATGCCAACCCTTCGCTTTGGACAAAAACCGATACGGAAAACGTTTGGGTTGCCGATTTTCCAAATGATTGCATATCGGTTGGGAATATTATTTTTGATGTTGATAAATTTACAGGTTGGAAATGCCGCAGTAAAACCGAAGTTAAAAAAGATTTGCGTTTTTTTGCCGACCGTGAAAATCATAAGGTGTATCTTTATTTATCGGCGGGTAATCCGGGTGAAATTTATAGTGATATAGAATTTTGTTTGCGGTTCGACTTTTTTTCTTGTTGGGACGACACAACTCACAACGTTACTATAGATAATATTTGTATGAAATACTGCTCGGGCGGGGGAATTGCTTTTTGTGCGGGCGGTAACAGCAACATTACTGTAACCAACTGTGAAATCGGTTTTATCGGCGGTGACTTTTTGGGCGACGATAATGCGGTTCGCGGTGGTAACGGCATTGGCTTTTGGGCAGACCAAAAGAATATTTTAGTTAAAAACAACTGGGTTTATCACGATTATGATGCAGGAATTTCGCCGCAGGGCAGTCCTTATATGATAGCCGAAGATATTAGAATAATCGAAAATCTTATTGAATATTGCACATGGTCTTATGAGGCGTGGGTAAGCGGTAGTTACGGTAAATTTATAAGACATATTTTTAAAGATAATATTATGCGGTTTGCGGGATACAGTTGGGCGTGTGAACAACGCCCCGACCCGCAGTATTCTTCACATTTTAACGGTTTTCCAAATCATATGGCAGGGTGCTTTGTTGATTCGGTATATGAAAATAACATACTTGATATCTCTTCTTGGAATTTGGTGGCTTGGAATTGGTTTGACGGACCGAAAGAACATACGGGCTTTAAGGTCAGAAACAACACTTTTTACCAAAGCGAAAATGAGCGACATATGGCTTTGATGTACGGCTTTCACGAAATTTATGGCGGTACAATAAAAACCGCCTACTGTCAGGCGGATTTTGAAGAAGCAGTAAAACTTTTCGACCCCGAGCCAAAACTTGTAAAATGGTTTGCGATGGAGGAAAAAGATGAAAATTGTTAGTTTTAATTTGCACGGCGTAAGAAACGACCGTGACGGACATAACTTGCAACAGCGAATAGAACGTCTTGACCAAATTTTACCAACGAAAAAAGCCGACTTGTACTTTTTTCAAGAATGTATAAAAGGTATGTTTGACGCTATGTACGATACCTTTAAAAGTGAATATACGGTTTATAATTCGTATATGGGTGAACTTATGGACACCACTGTTTTGTGGAACAGAAAAAAGTACGAGTGCCAAAAAACGGGTTATTTTTGGTTGTCGGACACCCCGCAAGAGTATTCACGCTCATGGGATAATTTTCGCCGATATTGTAACTATGTAACACTTAAAGAAAGGTCGAGCGGAAAATGTTTTACTTGTGTTAGCGTTCACGTGGGAAAAGGTGAAGAGTGCACCCAAAAAAGTGTGGAATGTATTTGTAATTATGTTAAAGATATAACGGGGTATCCCACAATTATTGCGGGTACATTTAATTTCCTTCCCGCTGCTTTGGCTTATAAAATTATGTGTGAGAATTATATTGACGTTAATGCTGTAACCGCAAAATACAAAGGTGTTACGTATCACAAATTTGAACCGCATTTATGTGAGAGTGACCACGTAGATTACGTGTTTGTTAGTAATAAAATCAAGCCCTTGTCGTATAGATTGATAGATGACTGTTATCCGCAAATAAAGGGCAAATACCCCACTAAATACAAACAACGTTATCCTTCTGACCATTACGGAATAGAATGTGAAATAGAGGTTTTGGTATGATAGATATTATAAGAAAACCTGATGATTTATTAATAAGCACCGATAATTATCCGCTTTGTCGCAAGGCAAAAGGGGTTACAGTTAGATTTGAAATAGCGCAACACAAGTTGAAACTTTTTGTGAGCGCCAAAACCGAAAAGCCAAAATTTATTTTACTTCGTTGGAACTATAAAACCGCAGAAGAAGTAAAGGTATTTGGTGACAAGTGGGAACGTTCTTATGCCGACCTTTTTTGGAGTAGCATAAACCCCGAACTTTTTATGCCTTGGTATTTTTTTGTTAGTTCAAAAAGAGAAACAACAGGTATTGGAGTTGAAGTGGGAGCGCACAGTTTTGTGTCTTTTGAATACGATTCAAGCGGTGTGTCGGCGTGGGTTGACGTCAGGTGCGGCGCACAGGGAGTTTGGCTTGACGGCAGGGAACTTTTGGCGTGTACCTTTGTTAATGAAAGTTATACGGGAATTTCCTCTTTCGCGGCGGCAAAACTTTTTTGCAACTTGATGTCGCCAAACCCAAAACTGCCCGACCACATAGTTTACGGCAGCAACAATTGGTACTACGCTTACGGTAAAAGTTCACGTGAAGATATTTTGCGTGACAGCGAGTTCTTGGCAAATTTGAGCGAAGGTCTTAAAAACAGACCATATATGGTCATTGACGACGGTTGGTCTTTAAATTTGACCGACGGGCCGTGGTTGCCGAACGATACATTCGGCGATATGAAAACCTTGGCAAATGAAATGCGAAAAAAGGGTGTGCGACCGGGAATTTGGGTACGGCTTTTGGCTAACAGTGAATTGAGCAATAAAAATCCAAAATGGCAATTAAAACGTGAGTGCCAAACTTACACACCGCCGTTAGACCCTTCTCATCCCGAGGTTCAAGAGTATTTACGCCAAGTTTTAAGAAGTATAAAAGAGTGGGGTTTTGAACTTTTAAAACACGATTATTCAACCTGCGATTTGTTTGAAGGGTTTGGGTTTAATCTTAACGGTAGTATTACAAACGAAGAAAATTGGACTTTTTTTGATAATAAAAAAACAAGTGCCGAGATTACACTCGATTTTTATCGGCTTATAAGAGAAGAATGTCAAGATATGGTTGTTATCAGTTGTGATACAATACCGCACCTTTCGGCAGGAATTTTTGAACTTTGCCGTATAGGTGACGACACAAGCGGTAAATCTTGGTCACGCACAAGGGCTTTAGGGGTTAATTCGTTGGCTTTCCGTTTA
>SVOX01000052.1 GCA_015066165.1 Oscillospiraceae bacterium
AATTTGTTAAAAATAAGTACTCAAGTAAATATGCAAAATTCCATCCGCTTGCAAAATAAAACTCTCTTCGAAGTTACGAAGAGAGTTTTTGCTTTAAGTGATTTTGCCTGTTTCAAGGTATTTTTTACTTGTAAGATAGGTGGCTGCAGTCCAACCAATCATTGGCGGCATAGCGGTAGTTCTGCCGTGGGATAAAACCTGATTAGAGCCCTCTACAACATTGTATTTTTCCCAGAGCTGCCCTGTTTCTTCGAAAACCTTTTCGGTAAGGGATATGTATTTTTGAGCAACTTCTTTTGCTTTATCTTTATAACCGTAATTATCAAGGGCTTTTATTGCGATGTGTTGTTGGCAAGCCCAACCCACAGGGTAGCACCATTGCATTGTGTATTTGCCTACATATTCATTGTTTTCAGTGGCAGTTATGCCAAATGGCGCGTCAATTCTATAAAGATTTTCCATGAGTTTTTCGGCTTGTTCTTTTTGGGCAAGACCTGTATAAAGCGGGAACAAGCAACTTGAAGACATAATCTTACTATGGTAATCGTCTATAAAGTTATAGTCGGTATAGAAACCGTCAGCGTTTAGCATAAATTTATCCATAAGTGCTTTACGGTTTTTGGCTTTTTCATGCCATTCGTTTTCTTCCTGGAGTTCTAAAACTTCGCTAAAGTATTCCATATTTTTTTCAAAAGCGTAAAGCAAAGAGTTAAGCTCCACCTGAACGAATTTTTTACCGTAAAAACCGTCCCAACGCGGATTACAGTCCCAACCTGACTCGCAACAAATCATATATTGGTCAACAATTTCTTGGTCAGTTAAACCTTCCGGTCTGCCTGAAATACGTTTGCAAAAAGCATCTGCTTTAGCTTCAATTGTAGAGTCAGTAGGGAAACCTCCATACTGATTAAGACCAATGGGTGTAATACGTTTACTCATCCAAAAATTATATTCTTTTTTGAGAGTATTGTATGCGCCAAAAATCCAAGTTTTATCGCCGTAATGTTCGAAAACATCACGCACCATTATTGAAGAAAAAGGTGGTTGAGCGACACCTGCGTGAAACTCGCGGTTGGAGTTTTTCATACAACCGAAACGTTCTATCATAAATAGAATATTATCGGTATTATTTTTAACCATATCCCACTTGTCAGATAATTCAAGCCCTTTATTTGCAAAATATGTATCCCAATAATAAAGTTCTTCAAAAGCACCAACAGCGGGGACTACATACGGATATGGAACACCGTAAAGGGTTTTTTCGCCGTTTGGTATGTCTTTTGGATTGTAACGGGTTGTAGCGTCCCAACCGTTATTTATATATTCCAGTATTTTTTCACTTGTTGTCATAATTATCACCTTTAGTATAGTATCATACCTAAAATGCAATTTCAATTGCAAAACAGGGTCTAGACATTGTTATTTTCTATTCTCTTTTTTATAGTAATCGCTTGGCTTCATACCAACTTTCTTTATAAATAAACGGTAAAAAACCGAATAATCCGAAAATCCCGTTTGTTCAGCCGCTTCACAGGCACTGATACCTGAGTTGAGCAGCGATATTGCCATAATTATTCGTCGTTCTTTAATATATTCGCTCAAAGTAAATCCGGTTTCTTTTTTAAAGATTTTATATAAGTTCTTCTCAGAAATATAAAATCTTTTAGCAAGAGATTTATAGGTTAAATTTTCATTTAGATTTTGATTGATAAATTTAAGTATTTCTTCGGTTTTGTTGGACTTTATTTCACTTGACGTAAAGATTTCGGATTTTGAATATTTTACTGCTTTTAAAAGCAGTGAAAAAATATTTAATAGAGCACTGAAATTTTCATAAGGTGTGTTTTTATTTATGGATGTTTCAATTTCTGAAAACAATTTATCACAACCGCTTTTTGCGAGTGTATCGGGTGTAAAAATTAAAATTTTTCTTTTGTGAATATTTGAATAAAGGTCATATTCAGCGGTATTAAAACGATGAAATATATTTTTACTTATTTTAATTCTTTTTCTTTCATAACGCTTTTTTGATTTTATTATAGGACGGTGAAGGGTACCGCTGTCAATTATAACTATACTGCCTTTTTCAACGGGTATTTGTTTACCTTCGAAAGCAAAATATAAGTCCCCGTCTAAAAAGTAGTATATTTCAACTTGGTCATAGTGAATATGCACTTCTTTTTCGGTGCTTAACTGTGCAACGTTATTTACTGCACTTATAAAGGTTATTTCACCGTTTAATATACTTTTACTTGTTGTATAATTGCTATTTGTCATAAAATCCCTCTATAGTAGAAAAACGCAATGTTTTGTAAGCGTAATGCAATACAACTTGCATTATTGATATGTTATAGTATATTATACAAAGCATTTTTTGTCAACAAAAGAGGGGATTTTTTATGTTTAAGACCGATCCACACGTCCATACATCTGATATAAGTCTCTGCGCGAGTTTGCGTTCTGACCTTATGGCTGAAGCATATCACAAAGCAGGGTATAAAACCATTTTTATTACCGAACATTTTGCAAAGCTTTATTGTTCATTTCTTGGTGATCTTCCTTGGGAAGATAAGGTTACAATCTTTCTTTCAAGCTACCAAAGGGCAAAGGTTAAGGGAGAACAGTTAGGAATTAATGTTATAATGGGTGCCGAAGTATCTTTTCAGGATAAACCGGGTGACTACTTGGTATATGGTATCACAAAAGAATTTTTGCTTGGTTGCCCCGATGTTTACAAAATGGGAATTGAAGCATTTTCAAAATATGCTCACGATAACGGTGTTTTTATTGTTCAGGCCCACCCTTACCGTGACGGAGTGTATTATCCAACACCTGAATATGTTGACGGTATGGAAGTTTATAACACAAACCCCCGTCATGAAAATTTCACCCAAAAAACCTTAAATTGTGCAAGAGAACATAATATGTATATAACCGCAGGTTCTGATTCACATCATATCGGTGATGTTGGCACTTCGGCAATTCTCACCGATTTTGAAATTAAAACCGCTGAAGATTATATAAACGCTATTAAAAGCGGAAACTATAAAATCGAAGTACACGGAGAAATTGTAGAATGATTTACTTTTTAAGTGATTTACACGGTGATTTGAATTTTAAACCGTTTTTTGATTATCTTGAAACCGCAAAGCAAGATGATTTGCTGATAATTTTGGGTGATGTTGGAATCGAGTTCGAAAAAACGGCAGAAAATAAAGAATTTTCCAAAAAGTTTTTAAGTAGTAACAAAAAAATTGCATTTCTTGACGGAAATCACGAAAATTTTGAATTTATAAACAGTTTTTCGCTTGATAATTGGAACGGCGGTAAAGTACATAGACTGAGTGAAAATATAGTTCACCTTATGCGTGGCGAAATTTACAAAATAAACGGTAAAACATTTTTTACTTTTGGTGGTTGTAAAAGCTCGGCCAAATGGAAAGAAATGGGACTCTGGTTTGATGGCGAAGAGGGAACAGAAGAAGAATTCCATAACGCTTATAAAAATTTAGAAAACCATAATAACAAAGTTGATTATATTTTAACTCATAAGCGTGAAAGACGTGAATATAAGGATGGTGTATCTCAGCCGCTTTATGACCTTTGCATGTTTATTGAAGATAATGTTAAATTCCAATGTTGGTATTCAGGACATTGGCACGTAAAACAAAAATTTGATGATAAGCATATTGCTTTATATGATGAATTGGTAGAACTCAAATAACTAAACGGCTGTGTAGAAATTCTACACAGCCGTTTCTGTCATTTAGTGCACACCTCTTAAGAAGTGTTTATTATTTCTTTTTAATTTCTGCAAGTATTTCGGTTAAAAGTTCTTCGGTTGTGGGTTTGGGGTCTTCTGCAACCTCTTCTTCAACCTGTTTTGCTCTTGCTTTTTCGGAAAGCTCCTTAGCTTTAGCAAAAACTTTAACAATCATAAATACGATTGCGGCAATAATCAAAAAGTCGATAATAGTTACAAGGAAAGTACCTATTCCGATTGTTACGGCGGGGGAAACAACTGCGCCTGCTTCATCAAGTACTTCTTCTGCAAGTACTATGTTGAGTTTGCTCAAATCAAAACCGCCGATAAGCCAACCGATAAATGGCATAAATACGTCATTTACAAGACTTGTAGTGATTTTACCGAAAGCGCCTGCAACGATAACACCGACAGCCATATCGATAACATTACCGCGCATAATAAATTCTTTGAATTCGTTTATTAAACCTCTTGTCTTTTTAAACTTCATTTATATTTACCTCTTAATTTTCGCTGAATATAACAGTTACATCAGGATGTAATTGCAAAATTGAAGCGGGAACCTTAGGGTCTATAGGACCAAAGAATGCTTTTTCAATAATTTCTTTTTTAGCGCTTCCGTTTGCAATAAGCAATACCTTTTTAGCCGACATAATTCCGCCCATACCCATTGTAATTGCGGTTTTTGGAACGTCGTCAATGCTTTGGAAGAAACGGGCATTTGCTTCAATTGTTGAAGGGTCGAGTGTTACTTGGTGGGTTTCTTTTGTGAAGAATTCATCAGGTTCGTTAAAACCAATGTGACCGTCAAGACCAATACCTAAAAGTTGAATATCAATACCCATTTCGTTTATACGTTTGTCGTATGCTTCACACTCTGCCTTAATATCTTGGGCTTTACCGTTAGGAACAAAGGTTTTGCTTTTATCAATATTGATAAAATTGAAAAGATTATTGTTCATAAAGTAACGGTAACTTTGGTCGTTTTCGCCGTCAAGACCGGTATATTCATCAAGGTTAATTGAAGAAACGGCTGAAAAATCAAGGTCGCCGTTTTTGTACCATTCAATAAGGTTTTTATATGTGCCGATGGGTGAAGAACCTGTAGCAAGACCTAAAACGCAATCAGGTTTTGCAATAACTTGCGCTGCAATAATAGCAGCGGCTTTACGGCTTAAAATTTCATAATTTTCAACAGTGATGAATTTCATTTAAAAAAACTCCTTTAAATATTATTATACAAACCGGCGTCAATCATAGCGCCGATAGCATTTACAACACTTTCTTTATCTTCCTTATAGGTGACGCCATACCATTTATCTTCGGCTACAAGAACTTTAACTTGCTTTTCACCCTTTTCTATTAGAGAAGATACAACACTTGGTAAATAATATTCACTTTTTGGAACATTTATTTTTTGGTTTAAAAATTCTTTAAATCCACTTTCTATGTAACCGAATATATCAGGCATAAAGCCCCAAAGGTTCATAGAAACAACGGTATCAGGGGATAATGCTTCCCAAGTTTTGCCATCGTCTTCGGTGTAATTACAGTTAATAATTTTAGTGCGTTCAGTAACCTTTGTCAAGCAACTGTGGTTGTCAATTTCGCACACACCGCGAGAAACGTGACCGTTTTCAGTAAGAGTGTTTACAAGACGGAAACCAACCATACAATAGTTTGCCTTTTCGTTTTGTAAATAATCAGCAATTTTTAAAAATGCGCTTTTTCCGTAAAAATCATCGGCATTGATAACAGCAAAAGGTTCTTTTACAACATCTTTACAGCAAAGTATTGCGTGAGCGGTGCCCCATGGTTTTTCACGGTTGGCAGGACAGGTAAAACCTTCGGGTAAAATATCAATTTCTTGGAAAACGTATTCTACCTTGATTTTGTTTTCAATGCGTTTGCCAACAAATTCTTTAAAATCTTTTTCAATGGCATGTTTTATTACAAAAACAACTTTTGTAAAACCTGCTTCAATAGCATCATAAACCGAAAAATCAAGTATTGCTTCGCCGTTACGTCCTACGGGCTCAATTTGTTTAAGACCGCCGAAACGACTGCCCATACCTGCCGCCATTACAACTAAAGTTATATCTTTTTTCATAAATTACTCTCCTTAAATCAGCCGGGAGGCCAAGCCAAATTTCTACGTGCAAGTAGGTGGAAGTGAATGTGTCCAACTGTTTGACCGCCGTCTTCACCGCAGTTGTTTACTACACGGTAGCCGTTTTCCAAATTTTCTTGTTTTGAAATTTCTGCTACTGCTTCAAAAATTTTAGCAATATAATGGCTGTTATCAGTTGTAATTTCATCAGCCGATTTAATATGTTCTTTTGGAACAATTACTGCGTGAAAAGGGGCTTGCGGGGCTATATCCGCAAAAGCATATACAAATTCATTTTCATATATTTTTGTGCTTGGAATTTCGCCTTTTATGATTTTACAAAATAAACAATCGTTCATAATATCACCCTATTTTAATTGATTTTCAACAAGAGTAGCAACACTTTCGAGCGCTTCTTGAAGTTTTGAAATATCTTTACCGCCTGCCATAGCGCTGTCGGGCTTACCGCCGCCGTTACCGCCTGTAAGTTTTGCAATTTCACGAACAAGGTTACCTGCGTGAGCGCCTTTTGCAATGGCTTCTTTACCGCAAGCCGCACAGAAAGTAAGTTTTGTACCGTTTATGCCTGCAAATACTGCAATAGCATCGGGGTTATCCGCTTTAACAATGTCACTCATCTTGCGAAGTTCGTTAGCATCGGCATTTTTGAGTTCTTTTGCGATAACTCGAATACCGTTTACAACGGCAGCACCGTCAAGAATACTGCCCATTTTTGCGTTTGCAAGTTGTGCTTCGGCTTTTTCAAGGTTCTTTTGAGTGTCTTTAAGTTCACTCATAACTTGTGTTGCACGTTTTGCAATATCGTTTATGTTAGATGCCTTTAAAGCATCGGCAGTTTGAGTTGCAAGGGAAATATAATTTTCAATAACCGTTAGTACATTAGCGCCTGTAAACGCTTCAATACGGCGTACACCCGCAGCAACGCTTGATTCAGAATTGATGTGGAAAAGACCAAGTTTTGCAGTGTTGTCAACGTGGGTACCGCCACAAAGTTCAACCGATACGTCTTTTGCGTTTACAACACGAACAACGTCACCGTATTTTTCACCAAACAATGCCATAGCGCCAAGTTTTTTGGCTTCACTAATTGGCATTTCGGTATTTTCAACCGTGATAGCATTTAGAATAGCGTTGTTTACGTAACTTTCAACTGCTTTAATTTCTTCATTTGTTAAGGCAGAGAAGTGTGTAAAGTCAAAACGAACTGCTTTTTCGTTAACCAACTGACCTGCTTGTTCAACGTGGTTGCCAAGCACCTCACGAAGACCTGCTTGTAAAAGGTGAGCGGCAGTATGGTTACGGCGAATTGCATTACGGCGTGTAACATCAATTTCAGCCGAAACAGTATCACCAACCGAGATAGAACCGTTTGTAACTGTACCAAAGTGTGTAATAATTCCGCCTGTGGTTTTTGTGGTGTCGCTAACTTGGAACTCGCCGTTTGCAGTTTTAATAACACCGCTGTCACCAACCTGACCGCCACTTTCAGCATAGAAGGGGGTTTCTTTAAGTACAATAATTGCTTTTTGACCTTCGGAAGCGGAAAGTGTGTGTTCGTTTTCAGCGACAATATCTAACACTTGGGTTTGGCAAACATTTTCGGTATATCCAACGAATATACTTTCGGCAACATTGTCAAATGTGATACCGTCACTTTTCCAACTTTCACCGTCGGAAGATTTACGGGCGTTACGTGCCTTTTGTTTTTGTTCTTCCATAAGTTCTTTAAAGCGGTTTTCGTCGAGTTCAATGCCTTTTTCTTTTAAAATATCTTTTGTAAGGTCAATGGGGAAACCGTAAGTATCGTAAAGTTTGAAAGCATCTTCACCAGAGAAAGTTTTAGCATTTTTAGTAAGTTCTTCAAGCATTGAAAGACCTTGGTCAACGGTTTTGTTGAAAGATGCTTCTTCGTGGTTGATAACTTTTGAAATTAACTGTTGTTTTTCAACAAGTTCGGGGTAACCGCCTTTGTTTTCGTTTATAACAGTATCACAAAGTTCCATAAAGAAAGGACGGTTAATACCAATTAATTTTCCGTGACGTACTGCACGGCGGATAATACGTCGAAGAACGTAACCTCTGCCTTCGTTAGAGGGGATAATACCGTCGCTTATCATAAAGGTTGCCGCTCTTGCATGGTCGGTAATAGCACGAATAGAAATATCGGTGGCGGTATCTTTTCCGTATTCTTTGCCCGAAATTTTGCAAACGTTGTCTAATATGTTGCGAATAGAGTCAACCTCAAACATATTGTCAACATCTTGCATAATACAAGCCAAACGTTCAAGACCCATACCAGTATCAATATTTTTATGTTCAAGTTCGGTATAAGTGCCGTCACCCATATTGTTAAACTGTGAGAAAACGTTGTTCCAAATTTCCATATATCTGTCACAGTCGCAACCGGGTTTACAGTCAGGTGAACCGCAACCGTATTTTTCGCCACGGTCAAAATAAATTTCACTGCAAGGACCGCAAGGACCGGTACCGTGTTCCCAGAAGTTATCTTCTTTGCCCATTCTTACAATTCTTTCTTCGGGCACACCAATAACGTCACGCCAAAAGTTATATGCTTCGTCATCTTCTTCATAAACTGAAGGCCAAAGAAGTTCTTGTGGTATTTCAAGAGTTTTTGTTAGAAATTCCCAAGCCCAAGTAATTGCTTCGGATTTGAAATAATCACCAAATGAGAAGTTACCAAGCATTTCAAAAAAAGTGCCGTGACGGGCTGTAATACCAACACGTTCAAGGTCGGGTGTTCTAATACATTTTTGGCAGGTTGTAACACGGTTGCTTGGGGGTGTTACTTCGCCTGTGAAGTACTTTTTCATAGGCGCCATACCCGAGTTTATAAGCAATAAAGATTTGTCGTTGTTTGGTACCAAAGAGAAACTTTGAAGACGTAAATGGTCTTTAGATTCAAAGAAACTTAAATACTTTTCTCTAAGGTCGTTTAGTGAAGTCCATTTCATAAAAAACATCCTTTAAATATATTTAAACATACACATTTATTATATACTTTATACATTGCTTTGTCAACCGAAATAACCTTAAAAATGGTATGCAGTGTCTTTGTTTTTGTATAAAAAATGAAATGATTGTTATTTGTTTATACTATCTACTATTTCTGAAAAAAGTTCAGCACAAGATTTTGTTTGTTTTTTTGTATCTTCTGAAAAAACAACAATTACATATTCAGGGTTTTCAAGCGGAAAAAATCCGCAAAACCAACTGCTGTTAATTTCTTTACCGTTTTCATATTTTCCTGTTTGGGCGGTTGCGGTTTTTCCCGCTGCTGTTGTGGTTTTTGGCTGTGCCATACTGCCCGTACCTTCGCTTATAACAAGTGATAAAGCATTTTTTAATTTATCACTTGTTTTTTTGGAAAAAACTTTTGTAGGACTTCCAAAATCATACGCTTTTTCTTTGCCGTTTTTTATTGTGCTTTCAACAATGCTTGGCATATAATACTCACCGCCGTTTGCAATAGCCGTATATAAAGG
>SVOX01000053.1 GCA_015066165.1 Oscillospiraceae bacterium
TATGACTTCAATTTCAGATGCCGAAGTTGAGTACGAAGAACAAGCAGGTCATTTTTGGCATTTGCGCTATCCGTTTAAAGACGGTAGCGGATATCTTGAACTTGCTACAACCCGTCCTGAAACATTACTTGGTGATACTGCAGTTGCAGTTAACCCCAATGACGAAAGATATAAAGACATAATTGGCAAAACCTTGATTTTGCCTTTGGTACACCGTGAAATTCCCGTTGTTGCCGATGATTACGTTGAAATTGAGTTTGGTACAGGTGTTGTTAAAATCACCCCTGCACACGACCCTAACGACTTTGAAGTTGGTCTTCGTCATAATCTTCCGGTAATAAACGTTATGACCGATGACGCCAAGATTACTGATGATTATCCAAAATATGCCGGTATGGACCGTTATGAAGCACGTAAAGCAATTGTTGCCGATTTGGAAGCCGAAGGTGCTTTGGTTCGTATTGAAGATTATACACATAACGTAGGTACTTGTTACCGTTGCAGTTCCACTGTTGAGCCACGTGTTTCAAAACAATGGTTTGTTAAAATGAAACCGTTGGCAACACCCGCTATTGATGCGGTTAAAAACGGTGAAACAAAGTTTGTGCCAAGCCGTTTTGAAAAGGTTTACTTCCACTGGCTTGAAAATATTCGTGATTGGTGTATTTCACGTCAACTTTGGTGGGGACACCGTATCCCTGCTTGGTATTGCGCCGATTGCGGCGAAATTACCGTTTCTAAAACTGAAGTGAGCGAATGTAAACATTGCGGCAGCAAAAACGTAACTCAAGACCCTGATACTCTTGATACATGGTTCTCTTCGGCTTTGTGGCCGTTTTCAACTCTCGGTTGGCCCGAAGAAACTGAAGATTTTAAACATTACTATCCAACCAACACGTTGGTTACAGGTTACGATATTATTCCGTTCTGGGTAATGAGAATGATGTTCTCAGGTTTAGAGCAAACAGGTGAGGTACCTTTCAATACAGTGCTTATTCACGGTCTTGTTCGTGACAGTCAGGGTAGAAAGATGTCAAAATCTTTGGGCAACGGTGTTGACCCGCTTGAAGTAATTGACACCTACGGTGCCGATGCACTTCGTTTCTCTTTGGCTACAGGTAACAGTCCGGGTAACGATATGCGTTATATCCCCGAACGTGTTGAAGCCAGCCGTAACTTTGCAAATAAAATTTGGAATGCTGCAAGATTTATATTAATGAATCTTGAAAGCGATGAGGAAATTCCGCTTAATATTTCTGAGTTAGCGCTTGAAGATAAGTGGATACTTTCTAAATACAACACTTTGGTTAATGAAGTAACCGATAACCTTGATAAGTTTGAATTAGGCCTTGCCGTACAAAAACTTTATGACTTCATCTGGGATATTTTCTGTGACTGGTATATTGAAATTTGCAAGTCACGTTTGAGCGGTGAAGATAAGAAAGCCAAAGATACTGCAAGAAGTGTGCTTGTATATGTATTTACAAACACTTTGAAACTTCTTCATCCGTTTATGCCCTTTATCACCGAAGAAGTATGGCAAAGTATGCCGCATTCGGGCGATAGCATAATGGTATCGCAGTGGCCTGAATATTTAACTGAACTTGAATTCAAGACCGAAGAAAACGACTTTGAAAAGATTATGGCGGTTATACGTGCAATTCGTAACAGAAGAGCCGAAATGAACGTTCCGCCTTCTAAAAAGGCAAAAGTTTGCATTGTTTCAAACGATAATAAAACTTTTGAAAGCGGCAGCGCATATATTTGCCGTTTGGGCTTTGCTTCGGCGGTTGAAACTGCCCAAAGTTTTGAGGCAGAGGGTTCGGTTCGAGTTATTACCGATAATGCTACGGTTTATATGCCAATGAAAGAACTTGTTGACGTAACTGCTGAAATTGAGCGACTTCGCAAAGACCTCAAAAAAGCCGAGGAAGACAAGATATTCTTTGAAAAGAAACTTTCTAACGAGGGCTTTTTGGCTAAAGCACCCGCAGCACTTGTTGAAAAACAAAAAGAGGGATTACAAAAAGCACTTGATAAAATAGCACTTATTTTAGATAGTATCAAAGACCTCGAAAATATGTAAAAAGACTGGCGAGAACCGAACTATTTACGGTTTCGCTTGTCACCTTTCACTGTTTTTCTTGCGTTCAATTTTGTAAGGCACTCGACTTACTGCAATTTTCACGCTGCGCCTCTCAGCAAAAGGCGCCTGAGAGAAACTCCTTGACCTAAAAATAAATAATTTTGAGGGTAGGCGAAGCCGAAGAACGCAGTAATACGCTGTATTACAAGTGATGAGGCAAGAAAAAACGAAAAAATTATTATTTATTAGGCGTAAAGAGTTCGATTCTCGTCAGCCTAACAAAAGGTGCGATAATACTCTATCGCACCTTTTTTGGAAGTGAAACACATTATCAGTACCCCGTATGTTACAGGCACCGTTTTTTACGGTTTTGCTTCCAAGAGTATATTGTGCACTTAAACTTAAAAAATACTTGTAAAATTTTGGTGAAAAATGAATTATAACGAAACATTAAACTATATTCATTCTTTGGAAAATTTTGGTTTAGAACCAACACTTGACAGAATAAAAAACGTTTTAAAAAAACTCGGAAATCCGCAAAATGATTTTCCCGCTGTTCATATAGCAGGTACCAACGGTAAAGGTTCGGTATCGGCCATGCTTCACAGCATTTTTAAAACTGCGGGTAAAAAAACGGGGCTTTTTATTTCACCTTTTATTATTGATTTTTGTGAAAGAATTCAGATAAACGGTGAATTTATTCCAAGCGATGCCCTTGTAAGATTATCCCAAAAAGTTATAGATACTAAAATTAAACTCACCCAGTTTGAGTTTATAACTGCGGTTGCTTTTCTTTGGTTTAGTGAGCAAAAATGCGATATTGCAGTTATTGAAACAGGGCTTGGCGGTCGGCTTGACGCCACTAACAGTTTGACACGGGTTTTGGCGTGTGTTATTACTAAAATAGGTCTTGACCATACCGCTGTTTTGGGTGACAGTATAGAACAAATCACAAAAGAAAAATGCGGAATTATAAAAGAGGCACCGGTTATTATAAGCGGTAATCAGCCAAAAGAAGCGTTGCAAATTTTAAAGCAATATGAACCTGTAATTCCAAATGAAAAAGGGCTTACGATATTAAAAAGTGATATTTTTGGCAACCGTTATTTATATGACGGTTGCGAATTTGAAACTGCGCTTTCGGGTGAATATCAAATTGAAAATTCGCTTATTGCAATAGAAACTGCAAAAAAATTAAATATTCCGCTTGAAGTTATTAAAAACGGAATAAAAACAGCACAATTTCCTGCACGAATGGAAGTTATAAGCCAACAACCGCTTGTGGTGCTTGACGGTGCTCATAACCCCGACGGCGCTCAGGTTTTGTCAAGAATGATGGAAAATTATAAAGGAAAAATCACGGCAGTAATCGGTATGTGTAAGGATAAAAACTGTGAAGAAGTTTTGGCAAAAACTTTACCTTATTGTAAAAGGGCGGTAGCGGTTGAAGTTAAAAATTTTCCACGTGCTTTAAAATCCGAAGATTTAAAAATTATGGCGCAAAAATATTGCCCTTGTGAAGCGTTTGACAGTTATGAAAATGCACTTGAAAGTATAAAAGGGCAAGACGTTATTTTTGTTTTTGGTTCGCTTTATTTAGCATCTGATATGAGGGAAAAATTAAAAAATTTTTTTAAAAGATAAATTACGACAAAATTTTTAAGGACAAACCTTTATTATAGTATAAGGGTTTGTCCTATTTTTTATTTTGGAGGTTTAAAAATGTCAGTAGAAATAAGTGTTACGGGCGAAGTTGTAACGGCATATCTTTCGGGTGAACTCGACCATCACACCGCAAAACAAATGCGTGAG
Organism: Oscillospiraceae bacterium; assembly: GCA_015066165.1. GTDB lineage: Bacteria > Bacillota > Clostridia > Oscillospirales > Acutalibacteraceae > UBA737. Next base: position 3,899 of record SVOX01000053.1, read on the forward strand.
GCAATTGATACTGCGGTAGAACTTAATATGCCTTCGCTCTTGGTTTTGGATTTTTCAAATATTTCGTTTATGGACAGTTCGGGTATAGGTCTTGTTATGGGGCGATACCGAAACTTGCAAAAAACGGGGGCTTCGCTTCATATAAACGCAACACCGCCTAATATTTATAAGGTTTTTAAATTGGCGGGTATTGAAAGATTAGCAAAAATGGAAGGTGGAAATTAAAATGATAAACAATAAATTTAATATGACAATTTTGTCGTGCTCGGCAAATGAAAGTTTTGCAAGAGCAACTGTTTCGGCGTTTGCTTCGCAACTTGACCCCACTATTGAAGAAATAAGCGATATTAAAACAGCCGTTTCCGAAGCGGTTACAAACGCAATTGTTCACGCTTACAATAACGGGTTTGGTAAAATTTACATATCAGCAGAATTAATAGAACCCAACACCATTAAAATTAAAATTCGTGACAAGGGTAAGGGGATAGAAAATATTGAAAAGGCAATGGAACCGCTTTTTACCACTGTTGGCGGGGAACGGGCAGGGCTTGGCTTTGCGGTTATGATGTCTTTTATGGACTCTGTGAAAGTGCGTTCAAATTTGGGTAAAGGCACAAGTGTTACATTGCTTAAAAAAATTAGTCAACGGTTTAATATAAATGGTTGAGACGTCACAAAACCGTGAAGAAATAATAAAAGAAAATCTGTTACTGGTTCATTCAATTTGCCAAAGATTTAAAGGCAGGGGAATTGAGTATGACGATTTGTATCAAGCGGGTTGTATGGGACTTGTAAAAGCGGTTGACGCTTTTGACAGTGAAAAAGGTTTTGCATTTTCTACCTATGCGGTGCCTGTTATTATGGGTGAAGTGCGTCGGCTTTTTCGTGACGGGGGCGCAGTAAAGGTTTCAAGAAGTATAAAAGAACTGTATTTAAAAATTGTAAGACAAAAAGCACTGTTAGAGCAAAAAAACTGCCGTGAGCCAACCGTTTTGGAAATTGCCGAAAGTTTGGGCGTTTGTGCTGAAGAAGTAACACAAGCGCTTTGCGCCGGTCAAGCGCCGATATCCCTTACAGCCGACAACGACGGAGAAACGTGTGAAATTGATTTGCCTACAGTATCCTTTGAAGAAGATATATCAAACAAAATATTGTTAAACGAAGCGTTTAAGTATTTAGCCAATAGCGAAATTCAAATTTTAAAATACCGTTATTTCAACGGCTTTACACAAAGTAAAACTGCAAAATTGCTTAATATGTCGCAGGTGCAAGTTTCACGTACTGAGAAAAAGATTTTATTGAAACTAAAAAGTATTTTGAAGTAAATTCTTGATTATGGCCTTCAAAAAAGATATAATTATAAAAAAGTATCTTTTTGGAGTTTTTTATGCGAAAGCCAAATCAAATAAAACTTAAAATTTTAATAACACTTGCCGTAATGGCTTATGCGCTGATTATGTATTGGTTCAAAGTACCCTGTATGATATTTAATTTGACCGGTGTTAAATGTTTGACCTGCGGTATGACAAGAGCAGTGTTTTCGGCTTTGAGGTTAGATTTTTCAGCCGCTTTTTCTTACCACAGTATGTTTTGGTCTTTGCCGATTTTATATCTGTATTTCTTGTTCGACGGTAAACTTTTTACAAAAAAATTCTTAAATATACTGATAATTGTTATAATTGTCATAGGATTTGTAAATAATTGGTTATTTTCCACAATTATTTAAAATCGCAAGTCGAAATTCTTGACATTTTGTCGAAAAGATAGTATAATATATCTATAAATTATTCAAGGAGATGATACTATGTTCTGTAAGAATTGCGGCGAAGCGATAAACGACAATCAGGCAATTTGTATTAAGTGCGGCGTCAAGGTTGGCGAAGGTAATGCTTTTTGTTCTAATTGCGGAAATGCACTTGCTGAAAATGCAGATGTATGTATGAGTTGTGGCGTTGCTGTTAAAAAAGCAAGCGACTATCTCGCAGGTCAAGATAAAACAGTTATGATACTTATTTGTCTTTTCCTTGGCGGACTTGGCATACATAACTTTATGATGGGCGAAACCAAAAAAGGTATTTTCAAAATCATAATGTCATTCTGTTGTGGTATTGGCGGCATTTTAGCCCTTATTGATTTAATTAAAATCGCAATGGGTAACTATGTTGTTGATCCTAATAAATTAGTTTAAAAATTTTTTTAAAGGAGAAAAAATTATGGAAACAAATGTACAAACACCGGTAGCTGCTCCTGTAGCTCAACTCAAGACAAATAAAGGATTGTTAAAATACATTCTTTTGTCAATCATCACATTAGGTATCTACGGTTTGGTTGTAATGTCTGCAGTATCATCTGAAATTAATATTACCGCAAGTAGATACGACGGTAAGAAGACAATGCATTTCTGCTTGTTGACTTTCCTCATTTCACCAATTACTCTTGGTATTGCTTCAATTGTTTGGTACCACAAAATTTCTGCAAGAATTGGTAATGAACTTGCAAGACGTGGTATTGATTACAAATTCGGCGCTGGTTCTTTCTGGGGCTGGAACGTTTTAGGTTCATTGTTATTTGGTGTTGGTCCTTTCATTTATGCTCACAAATTGTTTAAGGCAACAAACCTTATCAATGCTGACTATAACATCAAAGGTTAATTAAAAACTTTTCCCGTTGCATTAGCAACGGGAATTTTTTTATATCAATAAAAAACCTCTCGCATTTTTTAGCGAGAGGTTTTGGTTTTTATTGTGGGGTTACAATATTCTTAACTTTGAAACGCTTTACTGCATAATCATTGGTTTCAACCTTTAATTTTTTTGCAGCCGCATTTTGTTCTTCGTAATATTCAGTATCTTTCAAAAGGTGACGGATTGTCATATCCAAATCTTTCAAATAATACTTGTCTGCTTTAATGTTTTGTTTAACTACAAGGCAGTAACCTGTGCCTTCTTCGTCTTCAATAAGTTTAACTTCGCCGGTTTTCATTTTCTTAATTTCATCGTAGTAATCGTGTTCATAACCGGTGCCGTCGGTACCAATAACAGTTGCATGAGGGTCTTTTGGACCGTCTTTTTCTTCTTCGTGGTGGTGGTCTTCTTCTTTGTTATAATCGGCGTAAACTTGTTCGAAAGTTTTCTTACCGCTATCTAACTGTTCGGCATATTTTTCAAACTTTTTGCCAATTTCTTTTTTCTCCTTATCGGTTTCTTCCGAGAAGGTTACTTCAAGAATGTTTGCAAGTTGGAAATCGCTGTAAAGTTTCTTTTTAATATCAGCGGCTTTTACCGCTTTTTCGCCTTTTTCACCGTAAAGGTGTTCAAAATAAAGTTCGGAATAATAGGTGTCAACCATATATTTTTTATAGGTTTCTTGTGATACACCGTTGGGTTCAAATAATGATTGATATCCGTAACTTGACCAATAGAAAGAAGCATAATATTCAGAGTTTGATATTTGTTCTTGGGTGAGTTCAAGTTTGTTGTCACGGCAAAGTGACTTATAAATTGAAATTTCTCTTAAAGTTTCAATCGCACGGTCTTTTACCCAGTTTTCAAAAGTTTTATCACCAATTTTCTTTGAGAGGAAGTCAATATCCTGGCTATTTGCCTCTTCTTCGGAAAGGGTGGCAGAAACTTCTTGCTGGCCTTCCATATATGCGTTAACGAGAGAACACATATAATAGGCGGAAGTGTATTTGTGACCGTCAATTGTAATGGCAATTTCATCTTTAGGATGGCAACCAATTACACAAAATGCCACAATCACTACCAAAACAGTAGCAACTATTTTTTTAATAATGTTCATAATAATCCTCCATATTTACATTCAATAAAAATATTATATAATATTTTGCTCAAAAAGTCTATAAATTTTTTATAAATTTTTTGAGAGTTCATTTATAAAGTCAGTTAGCGTTTGGTTTTTGTCAAGCCGTACGGTATAAATTGGTTTTTCTGCCGCAGAAAGCATAAATCTATTTCCAAAAGCGGATGAAAGTTTTGACATTGTTTCGGCTTTTATTGAGTTGATGTTCAAAATAATTGTATTACCTTTTTGGGTGATTTCGGTAATATCGTTTTGGTATGCTTTACTTCGAAGCAAAGCAATATCAATAAGCCCTATAACTGCCTTTGGCGGTTCGCCAAAACGGTCGCAAAGTTCATCTAAAACATCGCTTACGTCATCTTGAGTTTTAATTGCCGCAATGCGCTTATAAATACCAAGTCGGGCGGGAAGGGAACTAATGTAACTTTCGGGTATATGTGCCGAAACGTTAAGATCAATGGTACAAGGATTATCTTGCGGTATTTCTTCACCGTTTTCTTGTGCTACCGCTTCGGACAGGAGTTTAAGGTACATATCATACCCAACCGATTCCATATTACCGTGTTGTTCACCGCCCAAAATACTGCCTGCGCCCCTTATTTCAAGGTCACGCATAGCAATATGAAAGCCCGAGCCAAATTCGGTAAATTCACGTATTGCTTCAAGACGTTTTGTTGCAATATCGGATAATTGTTTGTTTTTAGTAAAACAAAAATAAGCATAAGCACGTCTGGGTGAGCGCCCAACTCTGCCACGAAGTTGGTGCAGTTGCGAAAGCCCCATTTTATCGGCGTCTTCGATTATAAGGGTGTTAGCGTTTGGAACATCAACGCCTGTTTCAATAATGGTGGTGCAAACAAGCAGGTCAATTTCGTGTTCTAAAAGTTTTTGCCAAACGGCAGAAAGTTCCGCTTCGCTCATTTTACCGTGAGCAACGCCAATGTTTATATCGGGCAATTTTTGTTTTAATTTAAGTGCACAGCGTTCAATTGTATCAACCCTATTATGCAAGTAATAAACCTGTCCGCCACGGCGAACTTCTTTGTTTATTGCGTCGGCTATTACACCTAAATTGTATTCAAGAACATAGGTTTGAACGGGGTGGCGGTCACCCGGCGCTTCGTCTATAGAAGACATATCACGAAGTCCGCTCATTGCCATATTAAGCGTGCGGGGAATAGGTGTTGCTGAAAGGGTTAGGATATCAACGTTTGGATATTCTTCCTTTAATTTTTCTTTTTGAGCCACACCAAAGCGTTGTTCTTCATCTATTATTACAAGACCTAAATCTTTAAATTTAACGTCGTTTGATATAAGCCGATGTGTACCAACAACCATATCAACTCTGCCGCATTTAAGGTCGGCAATAGTTTTTTGTTGCTGTTTTGGGGTGACAAATCGGTTCAAAAGTTTCACCGTTACGGGCATTTCACCAAAACGGCGCAAAATGGTGTTATAGTGTTGCATTGCAAGAATAGTTGTTGGAACTAAAAGCGCACATTGTTTACCTTCGCTAAT
>SVOX01000054.1 GCA_015066165.1 Oscillospiraceae bacterium
ACTTCGGCTTGTCATGAATGTCATAAACCAAATTTTTTGCCATAAGAACTCCTCCAAAAAAATATATTTTTTAAAAGCAAATAAATTCGCCCTTATTTGACATTGTACCACAATATATTGTGTTTTGCAACCAAATTTTATATTTTTTTACACTAAATTATAAATTTATACATTTCGCTCAATTTATCCCCCGCGTTTTAGAAAGAACAAAAAAAGAAGACTTCGAAAAGTCTTCTTTTTAACACTTATTCTTTATAGTCAATAACCTTTTTATAAAGCGATAATTGAAGTTCGCTTGGTTTATAATCAGTATGTGAACAGCAAGGAAGTGTTGGTGCGCTTCCGTCAGCGGCGGGATACGGTGTCAAATCATCGTTTTCGTAAAGTTTAATATCTTCTTCCTTCGTAAAATCAGGAATTGCATAAGGTTTGCCGCCTTCTAAAATTGAACGGTGAGCCAAAATTGCAACCGAAGACATTGTAACAGCCACAGGCAAATTGAACGGAAATTCGGGTTGTTTATTTTCTCTTACCGCATTTATAAAAGTACGTGCAACTATAAAGTCACTACCGCCATGTCCGCTTTCTTTAATTATTTCAATATCCTTATCTTTGAACGACGCTTCGTAAACATTTATTTCTTCCATACCTTCGGGCTTTGACCAATCGTTATAACGAAGAAGCATTTTTTCACGGTAACCGCGAATATTCTCAATTTGCCCTTCACTACCGCACACACGGTAAGCGTTATGATGAGCACCAAAAGCCGAACAACCTGTAAAACGGAAAACAGAATCATCGTCATTTTTAGTTGTGATAATAGCCGCACGGTCGGCGGTGTATTTTGCACTTGGGCGGTCAGCCGGGAAAGGCGCAAAGGTAGCTTGCGCTGAAACTATTTTAGGGGTAGCACCGGTAGCGCGCATAATCGGTCCTAATGAGTGTGTAATATAATAACTTGCGGGTGTATAGTTTCTCCAATGGTTCGGGTCATATACGTGCATTGTGTAAAAATCTTCATCATAAGGATTTACAGGGTGGTTATATTCGCCTTCGGCATAAAGAAGTTGACCAAGTGTTCCACTGTCACAAACACGTTTGATTTCACGGCTACAAGGCATAAACGGATAATTTTCAGCCAACATAAATATTGATTTTGTTTCCTTATAAGCACGCATAAGTTTAACACCCTCTGCCATGGTAGCGTTGGTGATACATTCGCACATAACGTGGATATTACGCTTAAAGCACTCAAGTATATACGGTGTGTGCTCGTGGAAGTTATTGGCTATAAATACAGCGTCCATATCGTGCTTTATAAACTCGTCAAAATTATCGTAAAGACCGTCTTTGAGGCCAAGTTTTTCTGCCGCCGCATTTCTTATATTCTCACGGTTTTCGCAAATTGCAACTATATCGCAGTTAAGATACAAAAAACTTTTTGCATAGTCCATACCACGACGTGCGCCAAAGATACCAATTTTTATTTTTTTCATAATAATTCTCCTATGAATTTATTATTTAAATCGGAATTGCAAACAACGCCAACATTCCGATAAATGCCAAACCTACAGAGATAATCTCTTTTACCGTTGGTTTATTTTTGCCAAAATAACTAATAACGGTTGATACTATCATAACCCCACCTGTAACCATTGGATACTGTACTGATGCTTCTACGTGCATAAGTGCTATTAGCAACACGTAATTGGCAATACGGTTTGTGGCGCCGTTAAATAATGCCGAGCACAAACTTTTTGCCGTTTCTTTAGGTGTTTGTTTGTGGCGGAAGAAAACAGCCAAAATCACCAAAGAAATAATCACGTTTACCAAACAACTTAAAATTGAAAAACCCGCACTTGAAGTTTTGGGGTATTTACTCTCAACAAACAGTTTTGCAATAACGCCTGTCATACCATTAAGCACAAAAATACCGGCGTAATATATGTAGCCCTTGCTTTTTTCTCCCCTCTCGACTGTTAATAGCAGTGCCACAATAATAAACACTAAACATATTGCTTTTGCAACTGTCATTTGTTCGCCATAGAACAAAATCCCCTGCAAAAACGGTAGTACCATTCCGCCGAGCATTGAAAAAAGTGAGTAAAGCGATAAATTTATAACACCCAAAGACTTAAAACTGCAAAAAGTAAATCCAATACTGATTAAATACTGAATAAACGCCATAAATAGTGTATAATGCGTATATTCAAATTTAAATTTATTTACAATAAGCAACACAACAAGCCCCGCAAAAGAACTAAGTAGCGAAAACTGTACGCTTACCTTTACGGTGTTACCTCTAACTTTTTGGTATATATCATTACATGCAAAACAAACGCCAAACATTATTACCGATATAATTATAAGCGCGTAATACATTTGCTCAACTCCTTTTTGTCAATTTAAGTATAATATGAAAGTTTGGGTTGTTCAATAGAAAAATTCTATGTTTTTATTTAAAAAAGTCAGGTTTTACTTGCTTTCATACAATATTGATGATATATTAAGTTTATCAAATCAATGGAGAGATTTATGAAAAGCAGTAATATTTGTAAATTCACCTTACCAAAAGATATACAAGGCATAGAAACCGATTGTTTTGTATTTGAGTCCAACCCGCAGCATATGAAACTTAAAAACACTTTAAAGAAAAATTCGGTTATACTTATTACAAACGGTAAAGGGTATTTTAACTTTGCAAATAAAAGTATTCCTTTTAAAAAGGGCGACTTAATATTTGGCTTTAAAGGCGAAATTATTCAAGGTCAGCCAAGTGATGACTGCAAATATATGTACATACATTTTGACGGCAACCGCTCTGAAGAACTTTTCAGACGTTTTGATATAACCCCCAAAAACCGCCTTTTTGAAGGTTTTGACGGAATCATTCCTTTGTGGCGTGACAGTCTTGCAACCGCTTCGGAAAAGACTGTTGACCTTGCCAGTGAAAGCATTTTGCTTTATACTTTTTCACGCCTTTTCAAAAGTTCTACAAAACGAGATAATCTTATAACAAAACTTTTAGAAATAAGCGAAAACGAATTTGCCGACCCTGACCTTTCAGTAAACCGTATTGCTGATACGCTTGGCTATAATCCAAAATATATATCCCATTTGTTTAAAGAAAAAATGGGGATTACATATTCGGAATATTTGCGGAACTTACGAATTAAATATGCTGTTTCTCTTTTCGACCACGGTATAGATTCGGTTAAAAACGTTGCCTTTCTTTCGGGTTTTACCGACCCACTTTATTTTTCAACAATATTTAAAAAATGCCTTGGCGTATCACCAAAAGATTACAAATCAAAAAATAAATGACTGTTTTTTACAGTCATTTATTTTTTATTATTATCTCATCAAGTGAGCGTTTAGGAACGTTTAAAACACCGTTTTCCAAATAATATTTAACGTCACCGTTTTGCATTTCGGCTTCTTTAGGGCTTTCTTTTGGATATCCCAAAGCCAACACGCAAGAAATTTCCAAATTTTCGGGTAAATTTAAAATTCTTTTTAGTTTTGGTCTTTCAACCGAGCCAAGCCAACAAGAACCCACTCCGCTATCCCAAGCAGATAGAATAATATTCTCCGCCGCAGCGCCAATATCCAATTCATATCCCGCTTTGCTTATGTTATGGTCAACACAAATCACTATGTAACCTGTTGGACGCTCGTCATCTTTTGGGTTGTATTCACCTTTTAAATATCCCGCCCATTTAAGAGTTGAAAAAACTTTATCGCTCATTTCCTTTTCCGCAACCAAAGCGTATTTAAGCGGTTGCAAATTAGCGGCGCTCGGTGCCACACGTGCCATATCAACAAAACTTTCAAGTTGTTTTATAGTCAATGGTTTTTGTTCAAATTTACGTATAGTTCTTCTTGATTTAATAAGTTCAGTTATTGTCATAATATCACCTTTATATATAATTCTAAATCATATCACAAACTTTGAAATTAAGAATTATTTCCAATATCCCAGTTTCACACCGTTTTCATAAATGATTTTTGCCATCATTTCATAACCGTCTGAATTTAAATGCAAGGTGTCACTTGCTTTGTTTTCATATTTAAGCGCAGTTGGGATTTTACCGTCTTTGGCTTCTTTTATATCCTTATCGCTAAATGAATTGCCTTTGTTTTCAATAACTCGTTTGCAAATTTCGGCTTTAAGGTCAACCGCCTTGTCGCCAAATTCCTTTTTGAGCGGTTCGGAATAACCGTTTGCCCACTGCGGTACTATTACCATATAACAATTTTTGCCCTGACGTTTAGCCATTGCTTTATAGCGGTTGATTAAATATTCAACGTCTTCAGGGTCGCCTTCTCTATGGCCTTCATCATTAGCGCCAACGTAGAAAATTTCACAATAACTTCCCTTTTGCAAATTACTTGAATCTAAAACAACCTTACTGCCCTTTTTAAGTACCAACTTTTTATCGTAAGACTCTCGAAGAACTTGAAGTTTCTTGCCTGTACACGCAAGTTCATATTCTTTACCCGCTATATAAATCTTTTTGCAAGGTAAATCATTACGGAATGACTCACCGTCTTCATTAATATCAAGCAGTGTTCCGTCTTCAAGCACAAAACCGTTTTTATCATCAAGTGTAACACTGCCGTAACCGGCTTCAAAAACAAGGTCAGCTTTAAGATAAATATCATAAGCGCCTTGACGGGCAGCAATTGTTTGCGATTGCTCACCGCCGGCCCCCGCATTTAAAACACGGTAACTGTTACCGATGAGACGTTGTAAAACAGCGGGATAATCATCTCCGTCATCCATACCCATACCTTGAGTTATGCTGTCTCCCCAACATATTATTCTTGGGGCATTTGCAGGAATAGGATCTTTGTAATCATCAATTTTATCGCCACCGGTAAACTTTTGATGCGAACTGCCATCACCCAAAGAATCTTTATCTGTTTTCTTTTTATTAGATTTTTTGTTAGTCGTGGAAGAACTACTGCTAAACTGCGAAGAACTTTGGTTGCTCGATACACCTGATTCGCCTTTATTACTCGCTATTTCAGAATAATTACCCGCATACACGTTTGACGAAACACCCGATGTATTAACCACCGATGAATTTTGGGCATTTTTAGACTGACGTGACAAAACTATAAAAACAGGAGTCCATATAGCAGTCAAAAAAATTGCCGCAGATAGCAATATCACCAACAATTTATGATTTTTAATAAATTCACCTAATTTTTGCATAATTTTTTAACCTTTTATATTTGTGGTTTGAAACTTGGCATAAGTTCAAGTTTGAAAAGATTTTGCTTGTGCTTTCTATCGATGATTTCTTTCTTTGCTTTATCTTCAATCTTGCCTGTACGTATATAAACGTCGAGTTCGGCATAAGTAAAGCCCAGATTTTCTTCGTCACTCTTACCGCAAAGACCGTCTATTGGGGTTTTATCAACCAATTCTTTTGGAAGCCCTAACAAATAACCAATTTGCTTAACCTCGGTAACAGTAAGATTAGACATTGGTGAAAAATCACCCACGCTGTCACCGTAACGGGTGGAATAACCAACCCAGTCTTCCGAAAGATTGCAAGTGTTACAAACCCTGCCGTTAACACTTTGCGAAACGGCATAAAGAGTTGACATTCTGATTCTTGGCGGAATGTTTTGCTTTGTTTGAGCGGTAATTTCAATTTCTTTTGGCAAGTTGTTTAAAATACCATCAACCGCATCTTTTACGTTCACTTCAAAATGTTTTATACCTAAATGGTTTACAAGTTTATAAGCCATATCAATATCGTGTTGTTCACCTTGTGGCATTAAAACACCTATAACACGGTCTTTACCCAACGCCTCTGCACAAAGCGCTGCCGCAACCGAACTGTCCTTACCACCCGAAATTCCAACAACTGCATTACATCCGTTCCCGTTTTTTTCAAAAAAGTCACGTATCCATAAAACGCACTCATCTTTAACCTTTAAAGCATCAAACATAATATCTTCTCCAAAAAAATAGTTCTAATTTTATTTTACACATTTTTTTAGTAAAATCAATAACCAATTCCCACACCGAAAAGTAATATAAGCAACGAAATAATAAACACCAAAAATTGCAATTTCCAAGTCCACTTAACCCACTTAAAGTAAGAAACGTTTGCCATTGAAAGACCTATTAACAAAACGGGGTTTGTAGGCATTATCACATCGGTAAAACCGTCTGCCATACAGTAGGTTAAAATAACAATATTAGGTGAAATTCCAAGTGCTAAAGCTATTGGCATAATTATTGGCATAATAAGTACTATTTTAGCCGAAGCCGAACCAATAAACAACTGCAAAAACAAGATGAGAAAATATATAAGTACAACTGCCAAAAACTTGCTTTTTCCAACAAGCGCCGATAAAACAAAATACATTATTGTATCAATAATACCGCTTTCGGTCATAACAAGTTTAACCGAAGAAGCAATTGCTATCAAAAACACCGCCGGTAGCATTGAAACCGCACCTTGTATAATATAAAAAGCAACGTCTTTTGGCTTTTTACAAACAATAAAACCTGCCACTACACCCAAAATCAAAAAACTTGCTGCCAAAATGGGTATAGCAAAACCCGAAATCGTTCTTATACAAGCAATTGCCACAAGCACCACCGCTTGAACCGCAAAAAACGCCGAGTAAACTCTAAACACTTTTTGGTCGCCAAAGGCATTTTCATCTTCCAAAAGATTTAAGTTTTCTTTCTTTTCAAGGTCGGTTTGATAACTCAAAGAAAACGTGGGATTTTGCTCAATTTTTTTAAGATAAACCATTAAAAATCCGCACAGTAAAGAATAAATAATTGCAAAAAACACAATGCGAAGCCACATTCCGCTCGAAGCCGAGACACCTGCATACTGTGCCACAAGTCCTACTGAAAAAGGATTAGTAACCGCCGCAGAAAAACCAAAACAAGATGCCAAAAGACAAGCGCCAAGTCCCGTCATAGTGTCCATATTCATTGAGAGCATAAACATTATAATAATTGGCAAAAGGGTAACCAGTTCCTCAAACATACCAAACAAACTGCCAAAAAGCATAAATATAAACACCGTAATACAAACCACAGGACCGCCTTTGTTTTTAAGACGTGCAATAATACGAGCAATAAAAATTTTAATTCCGCCGGTTTTTTCAAGCAAATTAAAAATACCGCTCATAACAAGCAAAAAAACGCTTATCATTATAATTGTAATTGCATCACCTGTTGCAAAAACACGAATAGGTGCTGTTGCAATACGCCAAGGTGCAATACCTTTTATTTCACCTTTTGTGAAAGAATCGGTAATGATGATGCCGTTTTCATCACGCAAAAATTCACCTTGCGGAATAAAATAAGAAAGCACACCGCAAAATATTAAAATTGCCACCAAAACCAAAACAACCGTCAAAAAAGACCTGGCACTTATATTTGAAAATGACTCTTGTTTTTGGGTTTGTTTTGTCCTTTCTTTAACAGCCGCCATAATTTTTCTCCTTTTAGTTTGAAAATTTGATGTCGTACATAATCATAGAAGTTAAGTACCATTCCACAGCCGAACGTTTTTCTTTTGGTACAAAATATAATATTTCACTTCCGTTATAGATTTCAAAGTTTTCACCTGCGCCAAAGAGCAGTCTGTAAATACGCTCAATTGAAAAACTAATTTCAACCGTTTCGCCGTCTTTTGTACCAACGTATTTTAGCCCTTCTCTATTTAACGTGCAAACACCTTCACCCGCACTTCTTGTAAGCGATTTACCGTCTTTTGAAGGCAAACGAAGTTCAACCTTTGAACAAAGTGAATAGTTTTGATCTTTTAATATTTCGTCTTCTAAAATTTGCTTTTGCCACTCATACCATTTTTTAAAGTTTTTAAATTTAAAATCTTTGTCAAAAGCGTACCGATTGTCAATTTCGGTAAGTTTTCCGCATTTTTCACAAAAAACTTCATTACCTTTGGTGGTGATAGTGTATTTACTCTTACAAACAGGGCAAATACTTAAAATGTTTTCAAGCCCTTGCGCCATTTGTTCGGATTTATATTTTATTTGCGGTCTGGTTTCAAGCCACTCAAACTCATCATAATAAAGACGACTCTCAACACCGCTTTTAATTTCTTCAATTGACATTTCTTTTACTTGTTCGGCAGTGAAGAGTAAATCCAATTCCGCCTCTACAAGTGCACCTTTGCGAAAGCCCTTGCCCCATTTTGGATCAGCAAAATAGTCACCGCAAATTTTTATGGTGTAAACCGGTACCGCCGATTTTTTAAGAAAAGAGTATGTAGTTTGCTGAATATCTTCAAATTCACCCACCGTTGAAAGACGGGCTTCGGGCATCATAGCAAGTAATCCGCCGCTTTTTAAAACTTTGATGCAGTTTTTTGTGCTTTCAAGGTCTGTAGCAAACATACTTTTTGGAAAAGCACCAAGGTTACGAAGTAAAAAACCTAGCCACTTATGATAAAAATACAACCTTGCCGCAATAAAGTTGGGACCGTTTTTTCCAATAAGTTTTGCCGCATAATAAAAATCTATAAAAGAACCGTGATTACACAAAATTATACACGGTTTTTCAAGGGGTTTGTCATATTTATTAACCGTTTTGACCCTTATTCCGCTTAAGCGGAAATATGTTCCAACCACCAAGTAAACAATGCCAAGTAAAAAAAGATTACATTTTTTTACACCGTTTTTTTGCTTTTTGGGTTTGGCGGCAAGAGCGTTAACTTTTGCAAAAAACCAGTCACGCTTGATTGAAAGCAAAATAATAAGTGCCACCAAAACCGCAAAAACACAAACCGATATTATCCAACTGGTTGCCAAGGTCATATGCCCAAGACCTACCCCTATACATATAGAAGGAACAGAGCCCAAAACCGTAACGACAATAAATCTACGGTACTTCATACCAATACTTGCTGCAAAAAAACAAATCATACCGTAAGGTATTGCAGGCAAGAAATAAAGTAAAAATATAATTAAAACACTTCTGCTTGAGTTTGCCGCTGTTTCTAAATCAAAATCAAGATTTTTTACAAAATACTGACGAATCCCGTCGCCATAAGTTTTATAAAGCAAGTAAATAAGTGTGTTGCCAATAGCCACACCCACAGCACAACAAGCAAACCCCACAGGAAAACCGAAAACCACTCCCGCTGCAACCTGTGTAGGTTCGGCAGGTAAAAAGGCGCATACAACCTGAAGCAT
>SVOX01000055.1 GCA_015066165.1 Oscillospiraceae bacterium
AACCAAATCAAGAAAGATGGGAATTGTGTATTGCTCTTTGTGAGGTTTTTCAACTCGGTTTGGGGATTAGAGTTAATAATATAAATTGGGGACATCCTCAAATAAGGAAAATTTGGCGAGGACAAAATCACCAGTTTAGAGTTTCATTATCTGAAATACCAGAAGAGGTCGAATTGTATAAGTTGGAGTACAAGCGTAAGGAATATCATGATTTGTATGAAAGAACGGGAATTAGCTATTCTCCTTCAAAAACTCTTTGTCCCGAAAAGAAAAGAACTTTAAAAAAGGGAATGTGTATTGATTTGAAATCTTCGACATCAGAAGATTTATGCAGCCCGTTATTACATAAAAAGTTACAAGGCATTTCCGTTAACGAAAAAGGAAAAAAGAGTGTCATTATATGTAAACTTCTTGGATGTGAGCGTTGTAAGGATTATTTTGATTTAACATTAGATGAAAAGCCTCTATTATAAAATATAACGCTAGAAATCTTCAAATGTTTTACAACAATAATTAAAGTTTCGATCGTGTATCGTGTATTAAATATCTTTTTTATAAATCATATTTTCCAATTTAAAAGCGAATAACCTATGAAAAAGCAAATCCGAATCTCCACTTAATGTATGGAGATTCGGATTTGTATTAGTTTGGTCGAGGTGACAGGGCTCGAACCTGCGGCATCTAGTTCCCAAAACTAGTGCGCTACCAACTGCGCCACACCTCGATATTAAGTTGTTTGTATGATTTGAATTATTTTGAGGTTTGTTTTGGTAACCCTCTTGCAGTTACCAAAATTTATTTCGGCTTGGAGCGCCGATAAATTTTGACTGCGGCGCTTCGTTATGCTCGCTGTATCGTCCACCGGATGCGCTCGCAACCTCACCCAAAACTAGTGCGCTTTGGGCTGCGCCACACCTCGTTAATATTAGGTTAACATCAAATCAACAAATGTTATTATACACTATTGTTTTGCAAATGTCAACCATTAAAATATTAAACGTTGTATTGACTTTTTTGTGGAAAAATAGTATTATAATTTTAGCAATAAATTATTTGGAGAATAAATGATGTTAACTAAAATTTTACTTCTCGATACAATTGATAAAGTACGGGATTTTGTTGATATTGCAAACACTAAAGATTATAAAATAACTTTAAAATCTGGTGACACAATTGTTGACGGCAAGTCAATAATTTCGGTGTTTAGTTTTGATTTAACAAAACCTATTGAAATGGAAGCCGAGTGTAAATCGGGTTTTGAACTTTCTCGTCAAATTGATAGGTTTGTGTTAAAATAGTAATTTAAAATATAGGGCGTCTTTTGACGCCTGTTTTTATTGAAGGTAGTTATGGATTATTTAAGTTTAAGAAAAAAGGTAATTAAAAAATATTTCAATAAAATGAACGACAGGCAGTTTGAGGCGGTAACGACCGTAAACGGTCCTGTATTGGTTCTTGCGGGTGCGGGTAGCGGAAAAACAACCGTTCTTGTTAACCGTATATTAAATCTTGTCAAATTTGGCAACGGTTATAACAGTACATACATACCAAACGTTAGTGAAGCCGATATTCAAAAAGGCATCGACTATTTAAACGGTGATATTGATTATGTACCCAACGCAGTTTTTGGTGACAGGGAAGTTAAACCGTGGCAAATTTTGGCTATTACATTTACTAACAAAGCGGCGGGAGAACTTAAAGAACGTATTGCACAAAAATTGGGTGACGACGCTCAAGATATTTGGGCAGGTACGTTTCACTCGGTATGCGGTAAAATTTTACGTCGTAACGCTGAACGTTTGGGCTTTACTTCGCATTTTACGGTATATGATACCGACGACCAACGCCGACTGATGAAAGACATAATGAAACAAAATGATATTGACGATAAATTCGTACCGCACAAGTACGTTCTTTCTGCAATATCACACGCCAAAGACAGTTTAATCTCGCCCGAAGAATTTGAGGCGACAAACGCTAATGATTTTCGTTTGAAAACTGTTGCACGTCTTTACAAATTATATCAAGAACGTTTAGCCAAAGCCGATGCAATGGATTTTGACGATATGATTGTAAATACCGTTCGTTTATTAGAACAAAACGACGATATTTTAGACTATTACAGCAATAAATTCCGTTACGTTTGCGTTGATGAATATCAAGATACTAACCATGCACAATACGTACTTGTAAGTTTGCTTGCAAGTGGTAACAATAATCTTTGTGTTGTAGGTGATGACGACCAAAGTATTTACCGTTTTCGCGGAGCCACAATTGAGAATATTCTTAATTTTGAAGATGATTACAAGGGCGCAAAAGTTATTCGACTTGAACAAAATTACCGTTCCACTTCAAATATATTAAATGCAGCAAATAAGGTAATTGAAAATAACAAAGGACGTAAAGGTAAAACCCTTTGGACCGACAACGGCGACGGTGAAAAAATTACCGTTCACACCGCTGAAGACGAACGAATGGAAGCCAGATACGTTGCTGATGCTGTTCTTGATAATATAAACAAAGGCGGTAATTATAGCGATAACGCAGTGCTTTACCGTATGAACGCTCAATCAAACGCACTTGAAAATGTATTTTTACGTTCGGGAATACCTTATAAAATCATTGGCGGTATGCGTTTCTATGACCGTAAAGAAATTAAAGACGTAGTTTCGTATCTTCATTTTATTAACAACCCAAAAGATGATATTCGTCTTCGCAGAATTATTAACGAACCTAAAAGGGGAATAGGTGACACCTCGCTTTCTCATGCAAACGATATTGCAAATGAGTTGGGTGTGAGTATGTTTGAAGTTTTGCAAAGAGCCGACGAGTATGCCGCACTTTCCCGTGCCGCTTCAAAAATGAAGGCGTTTTGTCAAATGATAGAGCAACTTTATGATTTTGCACAAGATAATTCCATTTCAGATTTATTTGAACAGGTTTTGGAAGTTAGCGGATATAAAAGAATGCTTGAAAGTGAAGGCGAAGAAGGACTTGAACGTCTTGACAACGTTAAAGAATTGGCTTCAAATATTGCGCAATATGAACTTGAAAGCGAAGCACCTTCGCTTGCGGAATTTTTGGAACAAATTTCACTCATCAGTGATATTGACGCCCTTGATACTGAGAGTGATAAGGTTGTAATGATGACTATTCACTCGGCAAAGGGACTTGAATTTCCAAACGTATTTTTGGTTGGTATGGAAGAAGGGATTTTCCCCGGCAGTCAGTCAATGTACGGCGGTAATGAAGAAATTGAAGAAGAACGCCGATTGGCTTATGTTGCCATTACCCGAGCCAAGAAAAAGTTGGTAATTTCACATACGGTAATGAGAATGTTGTTTGGTAGCACAAACCGTAATTTACCGTCGAGATTTTTGCGTGAAATTCCTGTTGAACTTTGCGATAATACAGGATATTTGCCTAAATCTTATGAAGTGAAATCGTATTCTACTTCGTTTACGCCAACTACCGTTAAAAAGTCAACCTTTACTGTTTCCAACAGTGTAGCATCTACTACTTCAAAACCCACAACAACTTATAGTGTTGGACAAATGGTTTCACACAAAACTTTTGGTGAAGGTTTGGTACTTTCGGTAACACCAATGGGTAACGATAACTTGCTTGAAATAGCGTTCCAAAACGTTGGTACTAAAAAAATTATGGCAGGTTTTGCAAAATTAACAATTATTTAATGAAATTTTATAAAATATATGGTATATTAAAGAAAAAATTTAAGGAGTAAATTATGACGGTATCCAATTCCGCCATTAAGGCAACGGCAAAAAAAATTATTAAACCAAGTTACGTAAAAAACGTTGTTGTTAGTATTGTTTTGATAATGCTTTGGTTTTTTTGTTACAATTTATCGGCTGTGCTTTCTTTAATTATGGGCAATTTGGCTTTTTATATTGCTATTGCAATATTGTCAATTTTCCTATTTTTACCCGTTTGCATTGGTTTATTGAGATATTTTTGGCGTTTATATTGTGGTCAAAATGACAATGTGATTGAAATTTTTTATTATTTAAAATCCAAAGAAAGTTATTTGAAAGTAACAGGTTTTTCGCTGGCTTTTGTTTTAAGAGCAGTTTTGTGTTTTGTTATTTTTTCAATACCGGTATATGTTTTAAAACTCATTACAGGAACTTGGCTTTACTCTGTGCTAAATGTTTCAATTCCAATTTGGACCACTAATCTTTCAAATATTATTGTTTTTTTACGAATAATATCAATAACCGCAACTTTAATTTATACGCTTAAATTTTATTTGGCTCCAATGTTGTTTATAGCCGATGAAAATATTGACATTGGCGAAGCATTGCATTTATCTGCAGTAATTTGCCGTAGAACTTTTTTAGATTATGTTTTCTTAATTTTTAGTTTTTTTGGTTATTTTCTTTTATCGCTTTTAACTGTTCCTTTAATTTTTATTTTACCTTATATTATCGTTTCGTATTTAATTCATTGTTCAATTGCGGTGGAAGATTTTAATGATGAAATTGCAAAAATTAATCAGGATGATATTCCAACTTTTATAGCGGGTGTATAATATGAAAAAAAGCATTTTATTTTATGTTTATTACGGGATTGCACTTTTGGTAATTTTTGTAAACTCGTTCTTTTTAATAAAAGACAATTTTTTCATAAATATTGAAAGTGTGCCTGAAGGTGAGTATCAATACAGCGATTTTTCACCAAGAAAATCAACCGAATTAAAGGTGTATCTTGTTGAACTTCCTGTTGGTGAATCGGTTAGAATTTCACTAACTAAAGAAGGGGACACCCGTAATTTATTTTGGCAAGCGGGTGTATCTGACGTTAAAATTAAGTGGAGAAATGAAAACCGAGTTGAAATTAACGGCATCGATTTAGATTTAAAGCAAAACGAAACGTTTGACAGCCGAAGCATTAGTTCAATATTTAACGACGGTTTAATGGGTAGATAATATGGGAATTATTTTAGCATCAGCGTCACCAAGAAGACGTGAACTTTTAGAATATATAACTGCTCAATTCAGCGTTGTTCCTTCGGGTGTGGAAGAAGTTGTACCAAAAGGAATTTCGGTTTTAAAGCAACCGGAATATCTTTCAAAAATTAAGGCGCTTGATATTGCAAAACTTTACCCAAACGTTATTGTTATCGGTGCTGATACAGCAGTAATACTTGGTAACGTTATTTTAGGAAAACCCCGTAGTCGTGAAGATGCAAAAAATATGCTTACAAACCTTTCGGGCAAAGTTCATAAGGTTGTTACGGGCTGTACGGTTGTAAAAAACGGTAAAGTAAGCAGTTTTTCGGTTGTGAGCAAAGTAAAGTTTCAAAAACTAAAAGAAAGCGATATAGAAGCATATCTCGATACCGATGAGCCCTATGACAAAGCAGGTAGTTACGCAGTGCAGGGAAGAGCGGGTGCCTTTATTGAGTGGATAAAAGGTGATTATTTTAACATTGTTGGTCTTCCAATAGCAAAACTTAAAGATTATATTTAAAAACGTTCAGTGAAAACTGAACGTTTTTTTTACTAAAAAATTTTATAAATATCTTCGAAAAATATTAAACAATTCTCTATTGTAATACTTTTACTATTTACATCAATATTTGTGATTTCGCCTGTGGTTTTGGTGTAATTTTGTTCAATTACTTCATACCAAATTATTGTTATTGTTTCACCAATTTTTAAATTTTTTAAAATTTGATTAATTTCTTCAATAGTATCGTTTGACAGTTCTTTGCGGTCAACACGTATTTTTTCTTTTTCTTTAAGTGCCTGTCGCAAACCAACAACTGCATCAAAGGGTGCAAATTGTTTTGCTCTTTGACAGGGTGGCATTTTTGCACGGATTTTACCCATTGGCTTTATGACCTCCAATTTGTTCGTTTCGTTCTCTTGTGGTGGCGGCTTCGCATAAATTCATACCCTTCAAAACAGCGTTTTTGCCGTATTTTGATTTGATTTTAAGCATTACTTCTTGCAAAATTCGGTTATTATCTGTGTTGATTTCTTCAAACAAATTCAACTGTTCGGCGTTTTTATCTTCAGTTACTCGGTTACAAGATATAATAATTCTTCTTACAGGGTAGTTTTGATTTACAATTTTGTCGTATAAACTTATTACGGCGGGAATTACAATGCTGTCGGCATTGGTTCTTTTTTGGGTTTGTACGGTACCTTTAGCACCGGGAATATCTAAAGAATTTGAATATCCAACGTACAAAGTAAATGAATCGGCAATTAAATTTTTGCTTACCATATCAAGACAAAGTAAATCAAGCATTTCTTTTACAATAAGACGTGCTTCTAAAAAAGAATAATCTCGCATAAGTACCTGACCGCTTGTAAGACAGTTGGATTTTGGTTTGTAATTTTTTATATCTTTCATAGTGGTAGTCTCACGTCCCCAAGCGTGATCTATAAGCAGTTCGGCGTCTATGCCAAACCACTTGTATAAAATATCTTCAGGCGCGTTTGCAATGTCTTTCATTGTATTTATACCGTATTTTGCAAGTCGCTCGGCGGTGCCTTTTCCAATTCGCCAAAAATCAGTAATAGGCGTGTGGTTCCACATAGTTTTAATGTAAGATTTTTCATCAAGTTCGCCAATAAAATCGGGCGAGTGTTTTGCGGTAATATCTAATGCAATTTTACAAAGGTAAAGATTTGTCCCAATACCGCAAGTGGCTATAACACCAATTTTTTGGTATATTTCGTTCATAATTTTAAGCGCCAACTCACGTGCCGTCATTTTGTAGAGCCAAAGGTAGTGTGTAACGTCTAAAAATGCTTCGTCAATAGAGTAAACGTGTATATCTTCGGGCGCTATGTAGTTTAAGTAAATACCGTAAATACTTGCGGCGTAATCAATATATTTTTGCATTCTCGGCGGCGCCATTATATATTCCAAATTTTTTGGAATTTCAAAAACACGGCAACGGTTTTTAACACCCTTTGCTTTGAGGGAAGGGCTTACAGCCAAGCAAATTGTTTTGTCGGTGCGTTGAGGGTCTGCTACTACAAGGTCGGTAGTCATTGGGTCTAAACCACGCTCTACACATTCAACACTCGCATAAAAAGATTTTAAATCGATACATAAATATTGCTTTTCTTCCAACTTGAGCCCTCCAAAAAGAACATTTGTTCGATTATATTTTAACACTTTTTAAAACAAAATGCAAATGTAAATTTTAGAAAATATTTTTTCTTTCAACAACACAAATTTACCAAAAATACACAAAAATTTGCGATTGTTTGAAATTATTTTGTGTGATATAATAATAATGTATTAATTGGAAGGGTGATTATAATATGAAATTCTTCAAAAAAGCAAACAGCATAGTTTTGGCGGTTGCAATAGTTTTAGTAACCTGTTTTTGTGCTTTTGCAATAGTTTCAAGTATGTCAACCGTTTATTACGTTGGTGCTGAAGGCAACGACTCAAACGACGGTAGTGAAACTGCACCGTTTTTAACTATTGGTGCCGCTATTGGTAAAGCAAATACTCAAAATATTAGTAGCGATGAAACCGTTACTATTAAGGTTTTGGGTGAAACTGCGGTTGATTGGGGCGGTACTGATAAACAACTTCCGGCTCACGATTATGAGTTAATGATTACATCTGCTGCCATAGAAGGCGGTGCTACCGCTGGCAACGGTACCGCTTGTATCAATTTTGGCGGTAATGTTACTTTTGATAATATAAAGGTCAATTTTGGAAAAACATATCAATATATTTGTGCTGCGGGTAATGACGTTACGTTTACTGAAAGTTGTACGTTAGGCGGTAATAATCAAATGTCATATTTTTCTGTTGGTGCTTTTAATTCTGATTTTAAGGGTACATACAACGATGATATTACCTTTGTGAATAATATGAAACTAATGCAAATCACCCTTTTAAATAGTTATTCAGAATGTACTTTGAAAGGCAAACTAAATATTATTTATAATAATGCCAACGTTACACCTAAATTTTACCTTAATACATACGATAATAGAATCCATATTAACAACGCAATAAATATTGATTTACGTGCATCTAAAGGGGCAAACTTTGTGACTTATTCTAAAGGTTCGGCTTCTGATTTTGGAGAAAACGGCTGTATTCAGGTTTTAAATGCTGGCTCTGAAAATGTGTCTATTGCTGACACAAAATTAAGCACATTACCAAGTGAAAAAGTTTGGGTGCTCAACAATTCACTTCATACAACCGATTTGATTTCTTTCAGCGATACAATGGGTAAATTCAAGGTTGACACCACACTTTATGAGAATATTAAGGCGATTTCAGCTATAAATAGTGAAGTTGTAATAACCGAAAAAGATGGATATCTTGAATTACCTGCGGGTCAATACACTATTACAGCCCAAAAAATTCCGCTAAAGGCAACTTATTATGTAAGTGCCAACGGCTCGGACGAAAATGACGGTAAGAGTGAAAACGCTGCGGTTACAACTGTTCAAAAAGCAATTGAACTTGCAAATACTTTAGGTTTTACACATCTTGATTATGTTACTGTTAAATTATTGGGCGAGAGTGTAAATATGGGTAATATGCCTGCATACGACTACAACCTTATAGTACAAGGCAGTAAAATTGAAGATGGAGTAACACGTCTTGTTATGAATAGTAATAAGACTATTGCTAACAGTCAGGCAAAAGGTCTTACTACCTATAAAACGACAGAACTTTATATTGCGGCACAATGGTCACGTTATGAAGCGACAAGTAGTAATATAGTTTTTGAAAATGACGTTATATTAGGCGGTAGTTATCCGGTATTAGTGTATGGTACTAATACCGACGGCGGTAGTTCAAAGAGTATTGCAGGACAAAAAATTGTATTTAATACTGCTTTGCCTCAAGACGGTGTGACTTTTGGTAACTTTGGTTGGGGTAAGCGAACTTATACCGAAGATGTTACTTTGGTTTTAAACAATTTTTCAAAACAAAAAATCCGTTTTAATACTTATGCTTCGGGTAAAGCGCAAGGTACAACAACCTTTAATAAAAATTTAAATATTTATTTAAACGATGCAAGTGAATTGGAATTTGTAGCACTTGAAGGTGTTACAATAACAGGCGGTCTAAATTTCTTTAACGAAAGTGACGTAACAATTAATGAAAACGTTACCGGCTTTGATACTTTGCCTGAAAATAAATGGATTTTAAATAATAAGAGCAAGGTTTCAATGCCGTT
>SVOX01000056.1 GCA_015066165.1 Oscillospiraceae bacterium
CAAGTGATTTAATTAATTTGATAAAATAATCATATCAAAACAGGTACCTATTGACTGGTACCTGTTTTGCTTTATATTACTGTTGTAACCCAATAAATTATTCCATAAACAACGCTTGCCGAGATACCATAAACTATTACAGGTCCTGCGATTTTAAACATATTTGCGCCGACGCCGAGGACAAACACCTCTGCTTGTGGTCAAGTAGGACCCATTAATTTACAGTTAAAACCACCTTGCCGACATTCTGTCCTTTATATAAAATATCGTGGGCTTCTTCGGCTTGTTCAATGGGTAACACTTTATAAATTGTAGGTTTAACTTCTCCGCTTTCAACTTTTGGCCATACATCTTCTACAAGTTTTGCCAAAATTTGCGCCTTTACTTCGGGAGTTCGTGAACGGAGTGTAGAGCCAATTATTCTAACATTTCTTACATAGATATTTTTAAGGTCTATTTCGGTTTTTGTGCCTGCCAAAGCGGCAATCATAATCCAACGGGCGCCATGCTTTAAATAATGAATACATTTGCCCATTATCTCTCCGCCCAAGCAGTCAATAGCAACGTCAACGGGATGTCCGTTTTCTAATTCTTCTTTTAAAACTTCGGAAATGTCTTCTTTTGTTGTAACTACTACTCTATCGGCGTTAAGGTGTTTTATATTATTGGCAATTTCTTTGGTCAAAACGGTAGTGATTACACGAATACCAAATGCTTTTGCCATTGGGATTATAACAGAGGCCAAACCGCTTGCTCCTGCGTTCATGAGCAGGGTGTCGCCCTTTTTAATATTGCCTTCAATGAATAAATTTAGATAAGCAGTTGCAAATGCTTCGGGAATAGCCGCCGCTTCAACCATAGAACAGTTTTTGGGAACAGGCATAAGCATATCGTATTTAATGTTTGCGTATTCGGCATAACCGCCACCACCAAGCAAAGCGCAAACCTTATCACCAATTTTCCAGTTAGACTTTTCTTTTGCGCCGTCGGCTATTTCTACTATAGTACCTGCAATTTCAAGTCCCATCCATTCAGGGCAACCTGCGGGTGGTGGATAATCACCTTCTCTTTGCATTAAATCCGCTCTGTTTAGCGCCGCGGCTTCAATTTTAACAAGGCAATCATCATTACTTAAAATCGGGTCAGGAACATCGTCCCATCTTAAAGATTTATCATCATTTACAAGTATTGCTTTCATACATTTCCATCCTTTAATAATTCTAATTCTATTTTTAAGCCATCCTCTATTGAAAAAAAATCGCTTTTCGTAAGACCTGTGGCTTTTAAGATTTTGCTGTTATCAATTTTACGGTCAAATAACCTGTCATAAATCAATGTATAATAATTGTTATAATTTACAGCTTCTAAAAATTCTTTTGTAGAAACCCATTCGAATTTTGCGCCGATATTTTTTTCGTAAAGCTTCGCCACTTCTCCCCAAGTGAGATTTTGAGCAGAAGACACTGTATATGCCTCGCAAAATGTTTCAGGTTTCAATAACAAATTCGCTATCAATTTCCCAACGTTACCCGCCCAATCAATACCTGCTGTTAAGTTTTTTGCTTCTATGGGTAACGGTATTGGTTTTTCTTTTTTGAAAAGCTCAAACAATTCATAGCCATAATATGTAACCAAATCAAAACGAAGCTTTGAAAAAGAAATTACAGGGCGCACAACCGTCCAGTGTTCCCCTTTGCGCTCGTTATATAAGTATTTCTCAAGTTTTGCTTTTGAAAGAGCATATTTTTCGGTCTTCAAAAATTCCTTGTCTTTTGATATGTCTAAAAGTTTGGGTGCGGTTTCAGTAACGGGGATTTGCTCATTGGCATAAACGCGATAAGAAGATAAAACTATAAGATGCTCTGTTTTTGAAATTAAAAGTTCGTGTATAAACTGATAAACTTCAACATCGGGATAGTGAATAAAGTTGACTATGCCGTTATACTTTCTATCCTTTAAAAACTCTTTTAAAGTTTCTAAATTCGCATCGCATTTATAGTAATTCAAATTCTTGTTTTGCGATATTTTATCCTCAAGGCATATTATATCCACGTTGAAATCAAGTTCTAATAATTCCCTTGCGGTATAGGTTCCAAGTGTACCGCCACCGCCTATAAGTAATACCTTTTTCATTTGCCTTCTCCTTTATAGTTACAAGTTTCCAAAATAAGTTTATATAAATCGAGTTCATAATCGAGTGTGTATGGATTTTTTATTTCTTCAGTACACATTTTATAAAATCCATCGAGCATTGCACCTAATCGACTACATGGTTCGCTGTATCCTGTCACACCTTTCTCATGCCAATTTTCTTTTGCAGTTCTTAAAACGCATTTTGTCACAAGTTTTTCACCGTCTACATACCATTCAAGCGGATTAAGCTCTAAAGTAGCATTTTCACAGTTAATTACAAGTTGGCGCCTTGCAAAACCCGAAACTTCTACAGCGGTAGTTTTAATAAAGGAATATCCTTTTTCATATTCCAAAACCGCCATAGAAAAATCATCAGCAGTTACACCGTCAAGATGTGTTGATTTATTTAGCGGTATTATTTTTTCAGGTTTTCCCTGTAGCGTTAAAACCAAATCTAAAAGATGGCACCCGAGAAAAAACATCATACCCGACGGCAAATCTTTAAGCCACTGGCGAGTTTCTTGAGAAAGCCAACAGTTCATTTGCGCCTCAACACTTATAATCTCGCCAAATTCACCGTTTTTAACACGCGAAAGCATTTCTTTTATTAAAGGATTATAACGGTACATATATCCAGTATGAAAGACTTTACCTGTTTTTTTCATGATAGAAATCAGTTCTTCAAAATCGCAAAGCTCCCTGCCTCCCGGTTTTTCCATATGTATATGCTTATGAGCTTTTGCCGCCATTAAAGCATATTTTGTAAGATATATTTCATCTGTTTCTATGGCGACCGCTTCAATTTCGGGATTATTTAAAACCTCATCTAAAGATAACTCTTCATATCCGTCAAAAACACTTAATTTGTCGGAAAGCCTTTGCTTTTCATTTTCGGGCAAAACATATCCCACTATTTCAAATTTATCTTTCTGTTTTTTAAGTGTTTTAAAAACATCTGTGGAATGGCTATATATATTTAGACCTATTTGAGCAATTTTAATTTTTTGCATTAAAACTCCCCCTTTTTTTATAATTGTACCATCTTGTTTTTTTATAAACAATATGTTATTATATATTAAAAGAGGTAATATTATCTTAAATTCGGGCGGTGTTATATCTTGACTGAAGCAAATTTCTATAAATCTTTTAATTTTAATTTTTATAAATTCAACAAATATCACCTAAACGACCAAACCAACTCCGAATGTCCTTTGCATTATTTTGGCTGTATTATTAACGGAAAAGGTAAAATAACAACTAAACACACCGTTTTAACACTCGGTGAAGGCGAAATTTTTTATATTCCAAAAGGTCTTAAATATCGATCGGAATGGTTTTCGACTAACAATGATGAAACAAAATTTTATTCGTTTGGTTTTAAAATATCGCCAATTAATAAAAATTTTGTTTTGCAAAAAATAGATTGTTCAAAAAAATGTTTTGAAATTTTTAAAGAACTTTATAACGAAGTACCTATTACCAGTAAAGGTATCGGAAAACTTTATTATTTTTTCACCCAAGTATCCGATGATATGATAGAAGCGAAAAACCAAAATTCAAATCCCACCATAGCAAAAGCAATTGAATTTTTAGAACAAAACCCCAATTTGAATATTTCTCAATTAGCGAGGCTGTGTTCCGTCAGCGAATCAAACATTTATCCCCTGTTTAAGAAAACCTTAAATAAAACTCCAAACGAGATAAAACAGAATATAATGTGTGAAAAAGCAAAAGTTTTGCTGATAACCACTGATAAATCTATTCAGGAAATTAGCGATTCTTTGGGTTTTAGTTCAACTTCTTATTTTAGAAAGGTATTGCGTAAATACTTTGATAAGACACCTAAAGAAATTCGCAAGTCCGCTAAAAACATATAAAAAGCTTGACTGTTCGGTCAAGCTTTTGTTTATATCCGTCGGCATAGCCGACACATTTTATTACGCATTACACATTAAAACAACGTCGTCATCCAATAAACAACCCCATAAATCACACTCGCCACCGTGCCATACACGATCACCGGTCCTGCGATTTTAAACATATTAGCGCCAACACCCAAGACAAATCCCTCTGCCTTAAATTCTATTGCCGGAGAAACCACCGCATTTGCAAAACCTGTTATGGGAACGAGCGTCCCCGCTCCCGCAAACTTTGCTATTTTACTAAAAATTCCAAGAGCGGTTAAAAACGCTGATAAAAATATCAAACTGACCGATACCAAAATTTTGGCTCTTTCTTCATCAAGTGTTAAAGTTTTAGAATAAAGTTCTAAAAGCAGTTGGCCCAAAACACATATTGAACCGCCCACCAAAAACGCTGCAAAGCAGTCTTTAAAAATTGGCGAAGACGGTGACTGTTTTTTCACCATTTTAGCATATCTATCATTATTAGGTCGCATAAAAAAACACTCCTTTTGAGAATATTCTTCGCAACAGGAGTGTTTTTATACTTTATTAAATTGTTTTTTCGCAGCTGTCATTAAACATTTTACTAACTTTTTTAAATATTATTATAGCCGATACAATAAGGGCTAAAATACATGCACCCCAAGAAATTGGATACGATACGTAAAGTGTGTCGAGCGTATGATGTGCTTTGAAAACTGTAAATATCCAAACAAGACGTACACCGCAAACACCCGAAATTGAAATAAACATTGTCACAAGCGAATGTCCCATACCACGCACAATACCGTTTAAAACCTCGTAAATACCGCACATAGAATAAAACAAACAAATATAAGACATACGTTTTATACCAAAATCTATTGAAGCGGGGCTATCGGTAATATAAAGCGAAAGCAAGTTTGTTTTAAAGGTATAAACTACACTAATAATTACTAAGCTCATAACCGTAACGCAAACAATATTAGTCCAAAACGCTTTTAAGATACGCTTACTGTTTTTGGCGCCAAAGTTTTGACCGGTATAATTAAGCGAAGACTGATGAAACGATTGCATAGCAACAAATATAAAGCCCTCTATACTTGCCGCTGCTGCATTTCCCGCAATAGCCGCCGCGCCAAAAGAATTTACCGAAGACTGAATTATAACGTTTGAAGCCGAAAAAACAGATGACTGTATTCCCGTAGGCAGACCAATTTTAACAATTCTTAAAAGTTCTTGGCGATAAACACGAATTTTACGAATTTGGAGTTTAAAGCAGTCATTTCTGCGGCAAAGGAATACTACCATAAGCACACAAGAAACAATTTGCGAAGTAACAGTCGCAATAGCAACACCCGCAACATCCAAATCAATAACTGTTACAAAAAACACATTCAAAATTACGTTAATAATTCCTGAAAGACTTAAGAATTTAAGAGGCGTTTTAGTATCGCCTGATGCACGGCAAACTGCCGCTGAAAACTCGTATATAAGACTTGGTATCATACCGCAAAAATAAATTTTAGTATAAAGTGAAGACAGCGGAAGAATTTCATCAGGTGTTCCCATAAGATGTAAAAGCGGTTTTGATAAAGTAAGACCTATTGTAGTAATAATTGCACCGCATATCATTGCCAAAGGTATTACGGTATGTACAACACGGGAAATTTTACTGTCATCACGCTCACCAACAGCATATGCAACCGCAACGCTGACGCCCGCACCCAAACCGATGAAAAGGTTTACAAAAAGATGGATAAGCGAGTTTGTAGCACCTACTGCCGCAACGCTGTTACTTCCGCAATACCTACCAACAACCACCAAGTCGGCAGCATTAAAAAGCAACTGCAAAACCGAAGTGCAAATTATCGGCACCGTGTACTTTATAATATTTGCAAATATTGGACCGTTGCACATATCTATACGTTTTACCTGTGCGGACACTTTAAACATCTCCTATAAAATTTCTAAAATAATTATACCACTTTAAAATGTTATTTCAAGCCAAAATATAAAAAAACCGTGGATTTTCCACGGTTTTCCCTTACATTTCAACAATTTCAATATTTTCAATTTCAACTGCTACAACAGGTTTATCACCCATACCGGTTTTTACGTTTGCAATAGCATCTACAACGTCCATTCCTTCATAAACCTGTCCAAAAACAGTATGACGGTAATCAAGCCAAGGTGTACCGCCCATTTCGCTGTATGCTTTTGCACATTCCGGCGGAAACGCTTCGGGCAAATCTTCCATTTGGTCTAACATATTTGAAGGTACTGTGTTTGCTTGAACAATAAAGAACTGACTTCCGTTGGTATTAGGGCCTGAATTTGCCATAGATAAAGCACCGCGAAGATTATGAAGTTCGGGTGAAAATTCATCTTCAAACTTTGTGCCCCAAATAGATTCACCGCCAATACCGCTACCCATTGGGTCGCCGCCTTGTATCATAAAATCTTTAATAACACGGTGGAAAATAAGACCGTTATAGTAGCCGTTTTTGGCGTGGGTAGTAAAATTTTCAAACGCTTTTGGTGTTTGCTCTTTAAAAAGTTTTATCTTAATATCACCCATTGTGGTATGCATAATTGCAACCACATCACCCTTTTTTACCGATTCTAACTGTAAATTAGCCATAATTTGCCTCCAAAATATAAATTTTTCACTTGTATTTTACCACTATATGTAGTATAAT
This sequence comes from Oscillospiraceae bacterium, assembly GCA_015066165.1. Lineage (GTDB taxonomy): Bacteria > Bacillota > Clostridia > Oscillospirales > Acutalibacteraceae > UBA737. The sequence goes on from SVOX01000056.1 coordinate 6,719, forward strand.
ACAAGTAATAATTTGGCAAAATTTTAAAAATTAAGGAGTATTTACCATGAATTGTCCTTTTTGTGCCTATGAAGAAAGCAAAGTAATCGACTCTCGCCCTACCGACGAAGGTCAAAGAATCCGCCGCAGACGTGAATGTTTGCAATGCGCAAAACGTTTCACAACTTACGAAATTATTGAAAGTCTTCCAATAATCGTAATTAAAAAAGATAAATCACGTGAAACCTTTAACCGCAACAAGATTATGAACGGTCTTTTACGCGCTTGTGAAAAACGTCCGGTATCTATCGATATGCTTGACAAAATGATAGATGATATTGAAACAATTATTCAAAATTCGCTCGACCGTGAAGTTACAAGCGAAAAAATTGGCGAACTTGTTATGGAAAAATTAAAAGGTATTGACGAAGTGGCTTACGTTCGTTTTGCTTCTGTTTACCGTCAATTCAAGGACATAAATACATTTATGTCAGAACTTAACAAGCTTTTATCCAAAGACTAAACTTTACAAAGGGTATTTCGAAATACCCTTTGTTTTTTGAAACAGGAGTCATTATGTCAGATAACATTAAACTTGCAGATTTATTACTACCCAATATAGACAAAACACCCGATTATTACGAAACACTCTATCCTGCACGTAATTTACCCGAAGGTGCAAGAGTTACCCGTGTAGCGCCAAGCCCCACAGGTTATTTACACCTTGGCGTTTTGTTTGCTTCACTTGTTAACCGCATTACTGCAACCTCAACGGGCGGTATTTTCTTCACCCGTATTGAAGATACCGACAAAAAGCGTGAAGTTGAAGGCGGTATTGAAGATATTATCGGCGGTCTTAACCGTTTTGGCATTGTGCCCGACGAGGGTTTCATAAGCGGTAGCGAACAAAAGGGTGACTACGGTCCTTACCAGCAAAGCCACCGTGCCGAAATTTACCAAACCTACGTTAAGGAACTTATCCGTCAAGGTTTGGCTTACCCTTGTTTTTGCACTGCTGAAGAACTTGAAAAAATAAGAAACGAACAAGAAGCAAAGAAAATTCGTACAGGTTACCACGGCGAATGGGCAAAACACCGCAACATCACCTTTGAAGAAGCAAAACAACTTATAGACCAAGGTAAACCATTCGTTGTACGTTTAAAATCTCCGGGTAATGAAGAACACAAAATCATTTTTGAAGATGCTATAAAAGGTAAAATTGAAATGCCCGAAAATGATGAAGATTTTGTACTTCTTAAATCTGACGGTATTCCAACTTATCATTTCGCACACGCAATAGACGACCACTTAATGCACACAACTCACGTTTTACGTGGTGACGAGTGGATTTCTTCAGTTCCAAAGCATATTCAACTTTTCAAAATTTTGGGCTTTAAGGTTCCAAAGTTTGGTCACGTTTCCCCTATTATGAAACTTGATAACGGCGCAAAGCGTAAAATTTCAAAACGCAAAGACCCTGAAGCCGCTGTTCACTTCTTTGCCCAAGAGGGCTTTATGAGCCAAAGTGTTATTGAATATCTTATGACAGTTGCCGCAAGTGACTTTGAAGATTGGCGCCGTGCCAACCCCGATAAATCTTATAAAGACTTTAAGTTCAATTTAAAGAAAATGAGTGTTTCGGGCGCATTGTTTGACGGTGTAAAACTTCTTGACGTTAGCAAAAACTTGGTATCACGACTTACAAGCACACAAGTTTACGATTACGTAACCGCTTGGGCACAAGAATTTGATAAAGATTTTTATGACGTTTTAACTAAAAACCCTGAATACACAAAAGCAGTATTTGCTATCGACCGTGACGTACCAAAGCCACGTAAAGACATTGCAAAGTGGAACGAAGTGAAAGAATATTTTTCATATATGTTCGAAGAATATTACAAGCCCGACTTTACTTTGCCCGAAAATATTGATAAAACCGATGCTGCCGCATTCCTTGAAGCATATGCAAAGGTTTATTCACCGCAAGACGATAAACAAACTTGGTTTAACAAAATTAAAGAAATCGCTCCAACACTTCATTTTGCGAGCGAAACCAAAGAATATAAAGCAAACCCCGAGGGCTTTAAAGGTCATGCGGGAGATTTGAGTACCGTACTTCGTATTGCAATTACAGGAAGACGAAACACTCCCGACCTTTGCAGTATTATGGCAGTACTTGGCAAAGAAGAATGCTTAAAACGCATTGAAAACGCAATGAGAGGTTAATTTATGGAAGAAATTATTAAAAACGAAGAAACAAAAGTTTCCAACTTTATACACGATTTTATTGATGAAGATTTGGCAGCGGGTGTATATAACAAGATTCAAACCCGTTTTCCGCCCGAACCAAACGGTTATCTTCATATAGGTCACGCAAAAGCAATTTGCATTG
>SVOX01000057.1 GCA_015066165.1 Oscillospiraceae bacterium
AGACGCTGTCAAAATTGTTGCTGATTTTAAAAGAGAAAACGGTTTGCCTATAGATGATTTTGAGCGTGAAGCCCAAATCATAAAAACTAATACAGAATATGTTAAAAATCCTGATTACCGTTCGTACTACGTTAATTTTTTGCAAGAGAATATTAATCTTTCAAAAAAAATGCAACATAAATTACTTGACGGTATGAAAGTTGCATATAGCGGTGTTGAAGGTGCTTTTGCTAATATTGCTACCGAAAAGATTTTTCCCGATGCATTGGCAATTGGATATAAAGATTTTAAAACCGCATATAACGCAGTTGTAAAAGGTGAGTGCGACTGTGCTGTATTGCCAATTGAGAACAGTCACAACGGCGACGTTGCACAAGTGCTTGATTTAGCGTTCTTTGGTAATCTTTTTATAAGCGGAATATATGAAATAGAGATTATTCAAAACCTGTTAGCAAACAAAGGCGCAACTGTTTCAAGTATTAAAGAGGTTATAAGTCATCCGCAAGCATTAGGACAATGCACCGAGTTTATTAACGAAAAAGGATATAAAACCACCGAAGCAGTTAATACAGCGGTTGCGGCAAAAACGGTAGCCCAAAGCAAAAGAGCCGACATTGCTGCTATTGGCAGTATTGAAGCGGCTAAAAAGTTTGGACTTGAAAAAATTGAAGGCCACATTAACGAAAGCGGTACAAACACAACCCGTTTTGCTGTTTTTACAAGGGCTGATAATTCGAAAGGTAACAATGATAATCATTTTGTAATGCTATTTACGGTTAAAAATACTGCGGGTTCTTTGGGTGAGGCAATTACTGTAATAGGTAAACACGGATTTAACCTTAAAGCGCTTAAAAGCCGTCCAACAAAGGAACTTGTATGGGATTATTACTTTTTTGCCGAAGGTGAAGGAAATATTGAAAGCGAGCAAGGAAAACTTATGCTTTGCGACCTTCAAAAATGCTGTAATCACCTTAAAATTTTAGGTAGATTTGAAAAAGAAATTCTTATAAAGTAGGAGAATAGTTTTGAATATTAATGTTAAAACGTCTAACAGCAGTTATGACGTACATTTAGAAAGCGGTGCACTTTCAAAAGTTGCAACTCTTTTAAATTTGCAAAGAAAAGTGTTAATAGTTACCGATAGCGGTGTGCCAAAAGAATATTCGCAACTCGTTTTTAAACAATGCAAAGAACCGTATATTTTAACGGTTGAACAAGGCGAAGCATCAAAGCAAATTGATAATTGGCAATGGCTATTAAAAACTATGGCACAAAATAACTTCACAAGAAGCGACTGCGTTGTAGCAGTTGGTGGCGGTGTTGTTGGTGACTTTGCCGGTTTTGCGGCGGCTTGTTATATGCGTGGAATAGATTTTTACAATATTCCCACAACTGTTTTGTCACAGGTGGATTCTTCTATCGGCGGTAAAACTGCGGTAGATTTTATGGGTTATAAAAATTTGGTGGGTGCTTTTTATCCGCCAAAAAAGGTTGTTATTGATTTTGAAACAATAAAAACTTTACCGCCCCGTCAAGTATCAAACGGTTTATGTGAAGCGCTTAAAATGGCGGCAACAAACGATAAAGAGTTGTTTGAAATTTTTGATAAGACAACAAATTTCACACAAGAAGTAATGCAAGAAATTATTTACCGTGCTTTACTTATAAAAAAGAGTGTAGTTGAAGCCGACGAACATGAAGCGGGACTTCGCAAAGTACTTAATTTCGGTCATACAATAGCCCACGCAGTTGAAAGTATAAACCAAATGGAAAAATATTATCACGGTGAATGTGTGGCAATTGGTATGTTGCCAATGTGCAGTGCAGAAGTGAGAGAAAAATTGAAATTTGTGCTTGAGAAATTGGGGTTACCTACTCAATTAACAGAAAGTGCAAATCAAATTATTGAAACATGTAAACACGATAAAAAAACATCGGGTGATAATATAACCGTAGTTACGGTAGAAAAAATTGGAGAGTTTAAAATGAAAGAAATTTCATTTAGTGAATTTTCGGCAATGGTTAGGAGTGTGGCTAAATAATGAAAAATACATTTGGAAACAACCTTTGCGTTACACTTTTTGGTGAAAGTCACGGTAATTCTATAGGAGCAGTACTTGACGGCATTGCCCCAGGAATACCGGTTGACACACAAAACATTGCAAAAATGTTAGAAATGCGTAAAGGTTTAAATGCTATTTCAACCCCAAGACGTGAACCCGATAAGTTTGAAATTGTAAGCGGTGTTTTTGAAGGTAAAACTACCGGCACTCCGCTTTGTATTATAATTAAAAATGAAGATACACGTTCGGCCGATTATTCACTGACAAAAGATTTAGCACGTCCGTCTCACGCTGATTATACTGCTAATCAAAAGTATCACGGCTTTGAAGATTACCGTGGCGGCGGTCATTTTAGCGCAAGAATTACTGCGCCTTTGGTAGCGCTTGGTGCTATTATAAAACCCGCTCTTGAGCAAAAGGGAATATTTGTTGGAAGCCATATTTTAAAAGCCGCTCATTTAAGCGACAGAGAATTTGGCGATATTAAAACAGATTTAGATTTACTAAAAACAAAAGAATTTGCTGTTTTAGATGATGAAACAGGCGAAAAGATGATAGAACAAATTAAAACAGCAAAATCTAAAGGTGACAGTATAGGCGGTGTTTTGGAAACAGCGGTTATAGGTTGCCCTGCGGGTGTAGGGGAACCGTGGTTTGACAGTGTAGAGAGTATGCTTTCCCACGCAATTTTTTCAATTCCCGCTGTAAAGGGTGTTGAATTTGGTTTGGGCTTTAAATTTGGTGATTCAAAAGGTTCTATTGCTAATGACTGTTTTATAAATCAAAACGGTAAAATCGTAACAAAAACTAATAATTCAGGCGGAATAAACGGCGGTATTACAAACGGTATGCCAATTGTTTTTAAAACGGCATTTCGTCCCACACCAACTATCGCAAAACCGCAAAACACCATTAATATTAAAACGGGTGAAAATACAATAATTGAAGCCAAGGGCAGACACGATCCATTTGTAGTTCATAGAGCAAAGGTTGTGGTTGACAGTGTTACTTCACTCGTTATGGCCGATTTATTAACTACACGTTACGGAACTGACTGGTTGGGTGAAAAATAATGGATTATGCAATTATAGGTGAAAAACTTTCGCATAGTTTTTCTAAAGAAATATATACTAAATATTTTGGTTTGGATTACGGTGTAAAGGAATTGCAACTTGAAGAAGTGGGTCCACTTTTACAAAAACGTGAATTTAAGGGCATTAACGTTACAATACCTTATAAACAAACTGTAATTCCTTATCTTGACGAAATAAGCGACGTTGCTAAAAAGATAGGTGCTGTAAATGTTATTGTAAATGATAACGGTAAACTAAAGGGCTACAACACCGATATTTTGGGGCTTAAAGCCAATATTGAAAATGTTGGTATTAATCTTAAAGATAAAGACGTGTTGATTTTAGGCGACGGTGCAACTTCCAAAAATGCTTATGCCGTTGCCGAGATGTGCGGTGCTAAAACAATAAATAAGGTATCAAGAGAAAATAAAACCGATACTATAACTTACGAACAGGCAAAAGAAATGAAAAACACACAGGTTATTATTAATACTACACCTGTGGGTATGTATCCTAAAATTGAAGGGTGTCTTGTTGATTTAAACTGTTTTCCCGCATTAGAAGGTGTTTTTGATGCGGTTTATAATCCGCTTTGTCCAAAGCTTGTGGTTGAAGCGAAAAAGCGTGGAATTACTGCTTGTGGCGGACTTTATATGCTAATAAGCCAAGCAGTGTTCGCAGTTGAAAAATTTAAAAATTTGCCATATTCACAATCAAAAACAAATGATATTTTTAAAGAAATTTACAAATCAAAAGAAAATATTGTGCTTGTGGGTATGCCCGGCAGCGGTAAAACCACAGTTGGTAAACTTTTAGCCGAACAACTTGGAAGAGAGTTTATTGATACTGATGAGATTATTGCCAATGAATACGGTAATATAACTGAGATTTTTGAAACTCGGGGCGAAGGCGAATTTAGAAATATTGAAACTTGCGTTATAAAACAAGTCAGTGCTTTGCAAGGTAAGGTTATTGCAACGGGAGGCGGCGCAGTTTTAAAGCAAGAGAATATTGATTTATTACGTCTTAACGGTAAAATTTATTTTCTTGACAGACCGCTTGAAAGTTTGGTAGCAACTGATGACAGACCTTTGTCAAACGATAGCGAAAAACTCGAAAATCTTTATAATCAAAGATATAAAATTTACCTAAATTGCTGTGATAAGCAAATAATTTCAAACAACACTCCAAGCGACACAGTTTTATCTGTAAAGGAGGACTGGCTTAAATGAAAATTTTGGTTTTAAACGGACCTAATCTAAATATGTTAGGTATTAGAGAACCTGAAATTTACGGAAATAAAACTTATGAAGATTTGTGTGATTTGATAAATGCATACGCAAAAGAAAAGCGTATTGCAGTTGATATATTTCAGTCAAATCACGAGGGCGATTTGGTAGATGAAATTCAAGATGCTTACAGTGAATATAACGGAATTGTTATAAATCCTGCGGCATATACTCACACAAGCGTCGCTTTGCTTGATGCATTAAAGGCAGTGGGTATTCCTGCGGTTGAAGTTCACATTTCAGACGTTTCAAAACGTGAAGATTACCGCCAAATTAGTTTTGTAAGGGAATATTGTTTTGAAACTGTTTCAGGACTTGGGTTTCAAGGATATTTAAAAGCAATAGATTTGCTTTTGGAGAGACAAAATGACTGTAACAATTAAACCGTCAAAGGCAAAAGGTGAAATTTTTGCCCCGCCTTCTAAAAGTATGGCACACCGAGCGCTTATTTGCGGTGCGTTATCTAAAAATAGCATTATTAGAAATATTGATTTTTCGGCTGATGTTAAGGCAACACTTGGTGCTTTGGAAAATCTTGGCGCTAACGTTGATATTACTGACGACGGTGTAATTATTGGCGGGCTTTCTTTGGAAAGTGTTCCAAATGATGCAGTAATCGACTGCTTCGAGAGCGGAAGCACTATTAGATTTTTGTTGCCTTTTTGTATGTGTTGCGGAAAAAAGGTGACTATAAAAGGCGCAAAACGGCTTTTTGAAAGACCACTCACAATTTATGAGCAAATTGCCAAAGAACAGGGGATACTGTTTGAAAAAGGTGAGCAAAGTTTAACAGTTTGCGGAACGCTCAAAAGTGGCACTTATAAAGTTTTAGGCAATATTTCAAGCCAGTTTATAACAGGGCTTTTGTTTACTCTGCCGCTACTTTCAAATAAAAGTCAAATTGAAATAATAGGCGATTTTGAAAGCGAGAGTTATATTGATTTAACCCTTTCGGTTCTTGATAGTTTTGGGGTTATTGTAAGTCGTAAGGATAATACGTTTTATATTGAAGCCAAACAAAAATATAATGATTGTGAGTATGAAGTTGAGGGTGACTGCTCAAACGCTGCGTTTTTAGAGGCGTTTAATTATCTCGGCGGCAACGTTGAAGTGAGTGGCTTAAAACTTGATACTTTGCAAGGGGACCGTGTTTATAAACAAATTTTTGAAGGTCTAAAAAAAGGTCAAAAACAGTTTGATTTGGCTGACTGTCCTGATTTGGCACCGGTTGTGTTTGCCATATCTTCGGTTTACGGCGGCGCCGAATTTACAGGTACTAAACGTCTTAAAATTAAAGAGAGCAACCGTGCTGAAGTTATGAAAACTGAACTTTCAAAGTTTGGAATAGAAACGGTTGTTTTGGAAAATTCGGTCATTGTGAAAAATGGGGAACTAAAAACTCCTGAAGAGTGTTTGCAATCTCACAACGACCACCGTATTGTAATGGCTTTAAGTTTGCTTTTAAGTATTACCGGTGGTAGTATTGAAGGTGCCGAAGCGGTTTGCAAAAGTTACCCAAATTATTTTAGTGATATTAAAACAATAGGTATTGATGTAAATGAAGTTAATTAAAAAAGTAAACATATTAATTGTAGGACTTGGTCTTTTGGGTGGTAGTTATGCTAAAGGACTTAAAAAATTAGGATTTCCCATAAGTGCAATAACAAAAGAACAGTCATCGGTAGATTATGCATTAGAAAACGGTATAATCGATTACGGTACAACCAAAATTGAACCGGAAATTATAGGTGAGGCAGACCTTGTTGTATTTGCGCTTTATCCGCACATTTTTAAAAAGTGGATAATTGAAAATCAACAATATTTTAAAAGCGGTGCAGTACTTACCGATGTTACAGGTGTTAAAGGTTGCATTGTTGATGAAATTCAACAAATTTTGCGAAATGACGTTGAATATATTGCTGCTCACCCAATGGCAGGTAAAGAAGTTTCGGGTGTGGAAAACAGCGATGAAAACATTTTTAAAGGCGCTAACTATCTTGTGGTTCCAACCAAAAAAAACACTAAAGAAGCGATAGAACTGTGTTCTAATTTGGGTGAACTTTTGGGATTTGCAAAAGTGGCGGTATTATCTGTTGAAAAGCACGACAGAATGATTGCGTTTTTGTCACAGCTTACTCACTGCATAGCAATTTCGCTTATGTGCGCAAACGACGACCCCGACCTTGTGGAATATACGGGTGACTCTTTTAGAGATTTAACCCGAATTGCAAACATTAACGATGAAATGTGGAGCGAATTGTTTTTATCAAACAAAGATGTTTTGCTTGAGCAAATGGATATTTACCGTAACACATTTGATAAACTTTATGATTTAATAAATAATAATGACCGCGACGGAATGCGTGAAATGATGAAACTTTCTACTAAACGACGCCGTGAATTTAATAAGAAAGTGTGATTAAAATGAGTATGAATTTTAAAAGAAAATTACCCATTCCAAAGGAGATTAAAGAACAATATCCTTTGACCGCTCAAATGCAAAAGGTAAAAGAAGAAAGAGATCAAGAAATAAAGTCGGTATTCACAGGTGAGTCAAATAAATTTATTCTTGTAATCGGTCCCTGTTCTGCCGACCATAAGGAACCTGTGCTTGAGTATATTAAGCGTTTGCGTTTGGTACAAGAACAAGTAAAAGATAAAATAATTATTGTTCCAAGAATTTACACAAACAAACCCCGTACAACAGGCGAAGGGTATAAGGGTATGTTGCACCAGCCCGACCCTGAAACCGAACCCGATATGCTTAACGGTATTATTGCTATTCGTGATTTGCACTTGTCGGCATTAAAGGATTACAACTTCACTTGCGCAGATGAAATGCTTTATCCCGAAAACCACCGTTATTTATCTGACTTGTTGGCATACGTTGCAGTTGGCGCACGTTCGGCTGAAAACCAACAACACCGCCTTGTAGCCAGCGGTATTGACGAGCCGGTTGGTATGAAAAATCCAACAAGCGGTGACCTTACCGTTATGATGAATTCTATTAAAGCAGGCCAGGCAAGTCACACTTATCTCTATCGTGGTTGGGAAGTTACAAGTAGCGGTAACCCCTTAACTCACGCTATCTTGCGTGGATATGTTGACTTTGCGGGTAAAAACGTTTCTAACTATCACTACGAAGATCTTGCTAATTTGAATGAATTATATGCTAAAACAAATCTTTCAAATCCTTCGGTTATAGTTGATACAAACCACGCAAATTCCGGTAAACAGTATTTAGAACAAATACGAATTGCCAAAGAAGTTATACACAGCCGTAATCATAATGACGATATTAAGAAACTTGTTAAAGGTTTAATGATTGAAAGTTATATTGAAGACGGTGCTTGCAAACCACAAGAACATATCTTTGGTAAATCTATTACCGACCCTTGTCTTGGTTGGGAAAAGACTGAAAAGTTAATTTACGATATTGCTGATAAATTATAAAAAACGCCGCTCTTGGGGCACCCTCCGTAAGGAAGGTGCCCCATGGGGTGGCTCTTGTATCAAAATTAAATAATTGATGTGCGTTTTGCGGTATAGCTATTGGCTATGCCGTTTTTTGTTACACACCTTTTAAAAGTGTGTAACCCACTATGACACTTTTCCGGATTTTCTGTGTAAAGATGTCAGTGGGCAGTTAAAGTTTATATACATTGTGTCATTCAACATTGGTCTTGAAAATAAAAATTAAATATGGTAAAATATACTAGCCAAGTTATAATGATATTTAAAATCGAAAAATGCATATTGCATAAGGTTAGTATACCCTTTTTTCTTGAGCCCTGAATTTGATAAAAATGCAAATTCCATCGGCTCGAGTACATAGTATGTGTTTTTCGTATCGATATAGTTTGGCGACTATCGGAGTTTGCGTTTTTGTGCTGTTACTTCGGTAGCCGAATTTTTGGTTTTTTAGGGAGACTAAAATGAAAAAATATCCAATTGCTCAATATAAAGTGAAAAAAGTTTTTAAATGCTTTGCAGACGAGTGTCTAGCAAGTTCTACTCGTTTTAAGTCTTGGGAAGACTGCTACAATGCATTTGCAGGTGTTTATAAAGTCGGCTATAAAAGCGCAAATTCTAAAATTTTAGCTTTACATTTAGTTGGATATCTTGCAAGCTGGGGTATGTATCGAGGTTCTTCAAAATTATTGCAGGAGTTTGATTATTTAGTTCACGAAAAATTAACTGAGCAACTTTTTAATAATAACAATATAAAACTTTTTAAACTTAACCCCCTTACAGATTGTTGTGAATATCGCAAAGTAATAGTTGAAGCCTATAACACAATTGAAAAATATTATGTTTCACTTGGTATTAAACCTAGTGATACTTTGATTACTAAAATTCTGCTTGGCGTATATGGGTGCGTTCCTGCTTATGATA
>SVOX01000058.1 GCA_015066165.1 Oscillospiraceae bacterium
TTTGAAGTGAAGATATTAAATTATCGTCAATTTGACTGTCTATTTTTTGTTCTATTTCCCGAACCCAATAATTTGAATTGTCAAAATCAATTTGAGCGCTGTTTACTATTTGCGAAATTTTTTCGGCGGCATTACTCAAAGCCAAAATATTATTGTTATAATCTTTTGGAAATTCGTTATCACTGTAAAGTTTTCCCGAAACGGCAAAAGCGTAATTACCCGCTTGAGATAAAAATCTGTTCAAATTATCAAGATGACTGCCCGAAGGCAACTGCGACAAAGCATTTTTTGAAATTTCGGCCTCGGTCAAAAGTTCTGTTGCCATTTGACTCAAGCGAGTGGGGGTTGTAACGTATCGCGCCTTTTTAAGTATCAAAGAAATATTATTAAGCGAAGCCGAAAAATCATTCAAACTTTTGGAATAATTATTTTTAATTTGAAGTTTAAGTGACTCGGTTTTTTGATGATTTAAAACAATCACACCAAAAAGCGCCACTATAATTGCGCCCAAAAAAGAAACTAACCTTACAATATTCCGTCTTTTCATAAATACCACTTCCTAAAATGAGTATTTACAAAAAATTAACAGAATATTTGTAAGGCAGTAATTTTTATACTTTATTCTTTTTTAAAATCTTTAATAAGTAGTACTAAAACCCAAACACCCACAAAAGCGAAAAGGCAAACACCCAAAATCAAAAATAGTGCATAATCGGTTTGAGGTTCTACGAGTTGCTTGAAATTTTCCCAAATATAAGAATTATCGGCATTTTCGGCGGTGTAAAAAGAAATTACAGTTTTTTTAGATTTCTCAACCGTTATATACTGGGTTAACACAAAAGTTCCGCCGCTATCTTTAGTTTGATGTTCGGTTTTTAAGAATTTTCGCCCTTCATATTCAATAACGTCACCTTTGGTATTTGGAAAACCTGATAGTTCACTCGCCATTGCCAAAATGTCGTCATCTTCCAAAACAGTCATATCAAAAACACGTTTTGAAAATTCATCAACCGTTTCAATTCTTTTTATTTGCTTTGTGTTATCCTTATTACAAGCAAAATATGTTATGTTGTTTTGTTCGAAATAATAGTTTATATCGCAGTCGTTCATATCGAATATTTCGCAAAAATAATCAATATTGTCTTCACCATAGACGTAAAACTCGCCTTTAGCAAAAACCGAAACAGACGACATAAGCAAAACCATAATTATTAAAGCAATTTTTTTAATCACTAAAATCACCTGTTATTTTGTTTTTTAGCAGCAGTAAGAGTGTTTTGCATAAGCATAGCAATAGTCATGGGACCTACACCGCCCGGAACGGGAGTGATTGCTTCGCATTTGTCTTTAACTGCTTCGAAATCAACGTCGCCCACAAGTTTATTGTGGACACGGTTAATACCCACGTCAATAACAACCGCACCTTCTTTTACCATATCGGCAGTGACAAAATTTGGTCTTCCGACAGCCGCCACCAAAATATCGGCTCCACGGCATATTTCTTTCAAATTTTTGGTGCGTGAGTGGCAAATGGTAACAGTTCCGTTTTTGTGAAGCAAAAGCATACCCATTGGTTTACCAACAATATTAGATCTACCAATTACAACACAGGTTTTACCTTCTATTTCAATATTCTCATATTTAAGCATTTCCATAATACCCGCAGGGGTGCAAGGAACAAAATCATAGTCACCTTGCATTATTTTACCAACGTTTTGCGGATGAAATGCATCAACGTCTTTTTGGGGGTCAATAGCGTTTATAACCGCCTGTTCGTCAAGGTGGCGTGGTAACGGCAACTGACACAAAATTCCGTTAATGGTTGGCTTTTTGTTAAGTTCATCAATAAGTGCCAAAAGTTCTTCTTGGGTAGTATTTTCGCTCAAAGCATACTCTTCCGAAATAATGCCAAGTGCTTCACACGCTTTTTTCTTGTTGTTAACATACACTTTTGAAGCGGGGTCTTCACCAACAATAATTACAGCAAGACCTGTTGTAACACCCTGCTCTTTTAAAGCGGAAACTTCTTCTTTTACACGGTCTTTAACATAGCCGGAAATCACTTTACCATCAATCAGTTTCATTGTTATCCTCCATATTTTCACTGAAAACCGATATGTACTCGGCTTCGGGTTTAAGTTTTTTTCTAATAATAATTATAGCGCAAACACTCGCTACACATAGTAAAAACGCCAAAAGGCAAGATACCTTTATGCTGCCAAGCATTAAACTATCGGTTCTGAGTATTTCAATAAATCCACGTCCAAAACCGTACCAAGCGCAGTACATAAGGAACATTTCACCGCTAAATTTGCGTTTTTTGCTTAATGTATGAATTATGAAAAATCCTACAATACACCAAACCGATTCATACAAAAAGCAAGGATGTACAAGACCTTCGCCCATTTCGGCAATGGTTTTATTACTTTCCATTCCCCAAAAACTGCTTCCGGTAAAACTGCCGTATGCTTCTTGGTTTATAAAATTGCCCCAACGTCCTATACCTTGTCCAATTAAAAAGCCAAGCGAAGCCAAATCAAACATATCAGCAATTTTGATTTTCTTTAAGCGGCACATTAAAGCACCCGAAACAAAGGCGCCTATTACCGCACCGTAAATAGCAATTCCTGCCACGCCTGAATTACTGCCAATGCCAATAAAATCGGCCAAACTTTCGCACTTTTCACCGTCAAAAATCACATAGTACAGACGTGCGCAAAAAAGTGCGACAGGGGCTGCAACCAAAACAACGTCTAACATTTTATCCTTATCAATATTAAAGCGTTTTGCATTTTTGGCACCGTATAAAATAGCCAACAAAAAGCCGGTGGCTATTATAATACCGTACCAATAAACATCCCACTTGTTTCCAAACAAAGAAAGTGAAAAAGCAACAGGTTTTATTGTTAAATCAATTCCAAAAATTGTAACTTCGTATGCCATAATTAATCCTCACTTAAAGGGTTTATAACCGATAAAACGGTTTTTTCATTGTCAAACAATGAAAGGCGTTTTAAAACGTCTTCAACCGTTATCGACTTTAAATACTTTAGTTCATCAAAAAGACACGTGTCATTCATAGCACTGTCAACAAACTGCATTACTATACTTTCAACACTGTTAAAACTGCGAATAGCACCGCCGTAAAGACCGCTTCTGATAGCCGAGAATAACTTTTTGTTTATTCCATCGGTTTTAAGGCGATTAATTTCCATATCAATTTGTTTTGCAACTTCTTTCGGGTCTATAGAGTCACCCTCAAAAATCACGGCATTATAACCGTCACCGCAAAAATGTTCAAATGAAAAATCGTCGTTAATAAGGGCGCTGTCCATAAGATTTTTATAAAGCGGTGAGCAATCCCCTGCAATAACTTCAAGTAAAAGTTGTATGCAAACACGGTCTTTAACCGTTGGCATTTTTGAATAGGGCAATTTGTAACCGTAACAAAACATTGGTTGAGCAACAGCCAAATTTTGACTGACTTCCCGCTTTAAAACTTCTTGTGGCTCTTGCGGTTTTATTCTTTCAATTTGTAGCGGTTGGTTAACTTTAATTGAAGTTTCAACCATTTTTAAAATCTTTTCGGTTTCAACGTTACCCGCTATACACAAAAACATATTAGACGGGTTGTAAAAAGTATTGTAGCATTTATAAAGCAAATCGGCATCGATTTTAGCAATACTTTCACAAGTGCCCGCAATATCAATTCTTACAGGATGATTTTTATACATAGCAAGTAACATATTAAACATTACACGCCAAGCGGGGCTGTCATCATACATTCTAATTTCTTGGCCAATTATTCCCTGCTCTTTTTCTACAGTTTCTTTTGTAAAATAGGGCGACTGCACAAAATTAAGCAAAATCTCAAGGTTTTCGTAAAATAAATTTGAACAAGAAAACAAATAGCAAGTTTTATCAAACGAAGTAAATGCGTTGGCATAAGCGCCCGTTTGCGCATATTTTGTAAAAGCATCGCCGTCTTCGCTTTCAAAGAGTTTGTGTTCCAAAAAATGCGCAATACCTTCAGGTACTTCTGTAGTCTCACCATCTACTGAAAACATGGTATCAATCGAACCGTACTTTGTGCCGAAAATAGCATAACAAGAGTTATACTGCGGTTTTTCAAGTATATATATTTTAAGACCTGAAGAATGAACCGCCTTAACGTAACTTTCGCCAATATCACCGTGTATTACTTCTTTTAGCATATTACTCCCTCCTTGGGTAAAAGTTTATATACTGTGTGAAGGTTTACACCGTTTGCGGCATAAATCACATCTTGTTTGGTAATTGTTTTAATTTTTTGGATTATATCCTCGGGTGAATACAAATTGGTGTTATTAACTTTTAAGGCATACCACAAATCAAGTGAATTCTGACTGTCGTAATAGGTTTTCATAGAATCGCAAATACTCTTTATTGAAGCCGAAAACTCATCATCTGTGAACTCACCCTTTTTCATAATTTCAAGTTGGTTGAGAATTTGGTCAATGGCTTTTTGCGCATTTTCGGTTTCAACACCCGAATCAACCGTTAAAAGACCTTTATAGCGCACCGAAGAAGCCGAGCAATAATAACAAAGCGACATTTTTTCACGAACGTTTGTAAAAAGACGTGAATAAGGTCCGCCGCCAAAAATATCACACATAACCAAAAGCGGAAGTGATAAATCATCGTCACCGTAAACGTCACTCGAAAAGCCCATAACAATTTTACCTTGTTTTACATCCATTTTTTCAAAAACGGTGTTAACCTTTTGGGCTTTGGGTGCGGGTTGGCATTTTGAACAATCAGTAATACTGTGACGGTTTATACCTTCAAACTTTTCTTTAATGTTTTCAAAAAATCTTTGAGGTATTGCCGCCCCCACAACGTGCACCCTTACAAATGCAGTTTCCAACATATTTTGCCACGCTTCATAAAGCGTTTTTGGAGTAATTTGCATAACGTCGTCAACAGTTCCGCACTTTGGAATACCGTAAGCGGTGCCTTGGAACATTTCGCTCAACATTCTGTTTTTAGCATAAATTCGCTTTTCGGCAATTTCACCTTTTATGTGTTCTATCGCTTTGCGTTTTTCACGCTCAACGTCTTTTTCAAAAAATTCACCGTTTTCTGTATTAGGGTTAAACACCAATTTCAAAAGCAATTCACTTGCCTGTAAAACCAGTGAATCACTATCAAAAGAAAACTTATCATCTATAACCGATATTGTCATACGCAGCAACTGACAGTCACCGTATTTTTCACAACTGGCGTCAAGACGTGCGCCATAGAGTTTATTAAGTTTTAAATTAAGCGCCGAAAAATCGGGATAATCTTTACTGCAAGAAGTTAAAATAAAAGGCAACAACGCATTATTTGCAACGCTTTGCTTTTTCATTGGCAAATAAAAATTAAAAGATACCGAAGTTGTATTAAAACGGTTATTTTGAATAAACAACCCTTCAACACCTTCATTTAAAACAATAATTTTGTTTGACATTTCATTTCTCCGTTAATAATTATATTTAATAAATTATATCATATAAAATATATTTTTTCTACTACTAATTGAAAAATAAGTAATAATATGTTAAAATATATTTCAGTGTAAATAAAAAATTGGCTTGAAAGGAGAGCGGAATATGAAAAAACCAAAAAAACGCGGTATTAGAATTCAAAACCGAATTATAATTTCCGCTTTACTTTTAGCATTACAATTAACCTTTTTATTTTTCATAATTTACGATTCCACGCTTTATTCCATTTGGGGATTTACCCTTTCAAACCTTGTTGGTGTTATAACCGCTGTTACTATTATTAATAAGCGTGGCAACCCTGACCATAAAATTGCTTGGATTATTTTTATACTTATTTTCCCCATTTTTGGTATTTCGGTTTATTTACTTTGGGGCGGCGGCAGAGTTTTGCCCCATCTTCGCAAAAAAATGGCAATTTGCGAATCAAAATTCAAGCCGTATTTAAAAGACCAAGCCACAACAAGCGATCGTCTTGAATATTTTGATATTTCACACTCCCGCCAAGCCGATTATCTCAAAAACGAAGCCGATTTTCCGCTTTATGACAACACTTCGGCTGAATATTTGCCAAGCGGAGAAACTTTCCTTTATCGGCTTATTGAGGAACTTGAAAAAGCCCAAGAATACATCTACCTTGAATTTTTCATTGTTGCCGAAGGTTATATGTGGCAACAAATTCATAACGTATTAAAAAAGAAAATAAATCAAGGCGTTGAGGTTAAATTAATTTTTGACGATTTCGGTTCAATTAAACGTCAACGCAAAAACTTTGTGAATAAACTTCGCCGTGAGGGTATTTCGGTAGCGGTATTTAACCCAATTTCCCCATTTATGACAACCTTCCAAAACAACCGTAATCACCGCAAAATCGTGATTATAGACGGTTTGGTGGCATTTACAGGCGGTATAAATATTGGTGACGAATATATAAACCGCCAAAAACGTTTTGGACATTGGATGGACAGCGCCGTTATTATAAAAGGCAACGCAGTCAAAAGTTTTGTTTGTATGTTTTGCACTATGTGGAAATTTATAACCGATAAAACTATCGATATAAAACCCCGCCTTAAAAACTCGGACATTAAAAACGACGGCTTTGCCCTACCTTATAGCGACGGTCCGTTAAACGAAAACAACCCCGCCGAAGGAATTTATATGCAAATAATAAATTCGGCGCAAAAGTACGTTTACATTATGACACCCTACCTTGTAATAGACGATATGATGACTTCGGCGCTTTGTATGGCGGCAAAATCGGGTGTTGAAGTTTGTATTGTAACACCCCATATTCCTGATAAATGGTACGTTCATAACGTAACCCAATACAATTACCTTGAACTGTTACAAGCAGGGGTTAAAATTTATGAATACACCCCCGGTTTTATACATTCAAAGGTATTTTTATCAGATGATTGCATTTCTACTGTGGGCTCGGTTAATATGGACTACCGCAGTTTTGTTTTCCACTTTGAATGTGGCGTTTGGCTTTCTAACAAACAAACCGCCGAAAGTATTAAGCAACATTTTCGTGAAGTTTTGGCGGTATCACAAGAAATAAAACTTGAAAAATGGAAAAGACGCCCCATTAAAACAAGATTTAAACAAGCAATTTTACACATTTTTGGACCTTTAATGTGATTGACAAGTTTAAATTTTACTGTTATAATAAAAAAGGACAAAGAATTTTCGAAAGGCGGTTATTGTATGAAAGGTTTTTTAAAATTTATTGTATCTATATTGGCTCTTTTTGGTGCGGCAGTCGGAGCACTTGCCATATTTGACAAGGTTCAAAATAAAAACCGTATCAAAGGCGACTATTTAGAATGCGAAAGTGAAGAAATAGAATAATTAAAATCCCCGAAGTTTTTAAAAACTTCGGGGATTATTCTTTTAAAAATTATTTTCAAATTCTTTGCTGTCTTCAATAAACTTAAATTTCAACGCAGTTCTGCCGGTCTGACCGGGTTCCAAGAATTTAAGAATTCCTTTTTCGCGGGTTATATCTCTACCGTCAGAATTACAGTTGCCGGGTTCAAGCCCCATAACGTAATCTTGCTCACCCATCATTTTCCATTGGGTAAAGCAGTCGAGTTCTTTTTTATCAAAAGACATAACCATACCAATTTTTGCGTCAGTACTGTAAATACCAACCTTTGCTTTGCCGTTATTGTCTTTAAGGTCGTAATAGTAACAACGTTCTTGGTATTGCGGTTGCGGAACTTCAGGTAAAAGACGTGAATCGATATATTTTTGAGCGTGGTCATCACGTGCCGTAACCGAATTGTGCGGAATTTTAAGAACACTGTTTTCGGTAAGGAGCGGATAACCCATATTGCAGTGATATAAAATCATATAAGGTGACTGTCTGTCGCCGTCGTTTACAACAATATCTTCCATTTCAAAAGTATTTTCGGTGTATGAAAAATGGTAAACACGGTTAAGTACCAACTTTTTGCCAAAAATTATACCGTCAATAACCTTGATTTTAATTGTCAAACCGTTATTGTCTTCTTCAATAGCGCAAACTTCACCCGGAATATTGGCAACAGTACCGTGAAGCGGTAAAATTTCACCGTCATCTTCACAAGGAGAGCCAACTTGTGTTAAACCGCAAGTGGTAATAAAACCTGCTGTGAAAGATTTAAGGAAACCTAAACCGTCTTTATCATAATATTGGGGTGCCACGTAACCGCAAGGAGAGAAGAAGCCCATATTTTTTCCGTTAACGCTAATACGTGAAAGGTCACCCGCACGGTCAACCGAAATCCACGCCTCAAGACCTAATCCGTTTCTAACGTACACAAAGTGCATACCCTCGCCTTTGCCACCTTGTAATATGTAACGTTCTGCACCACGAACTTGCAACAAATTGCCAACATATTTTTTCATAAAAATCACCTCTTTGGTTTATTAAATTAAGTATAACATATATTTTTTCAAAAATAAACCAATTTTTTTAAAAGACAAAAAATTACTAAAAGTGTGCACAAAAATACCAATATTCGCCTTTACTTTTAAAAAACAGTTTGATATAATTGAGGTAAAGTTCAAATTTGGGGGGCAAAATGCGAACAAACAAACTTTTAAAAGGTTATATTTTTGCCATTTTAAGCGCTGTAATTTACGGTCTTATGCCCTTTATGGCAAAATATATTTATGCTGACGGTGTAGACCCTATTCCGGTTGTATCTTTTAGAAATTTTTTGGCTTTAACCGTTATGGCGT
>SVOX01000059.1:0-7411 GCA_015066165.1 Oscillospiraceae bacterium
CGTGACGGCAGTATTTCAACGGGCGGTTGTATTTTTTGTTCGGCGGCAGGCGGTGGTGAATTTGCAGAGAGCGGTACTAATATAACCGAACAATTGCAAAAAGCCATGACAAGAGTTAAGGCAAAAACTAAAAGCGGAAAATATATTGCCTATTTTCAGTCGTTTACCAATACATACGCACCATATAACCGCTTAAAAGAATTGTTTTATGAGGCAATTAAACCTGATTATATTGTGGGGCTTAATATCGCAACCCGCCCCGACTGTTTGCCACAAACTACAATAGAATTACTCAAGGAACTAAACGGAATAAAACCCGTTACTGTGGAACTTGGGCTTCAAACTTCAAGTGATACTGTTGCGAAATATATAAACCGAGGATATGAGACAAAAGTTTATAACGATGCTGTGACACGGCTTAAAAATGTTGGTATTGAAGTTATAACGCACATTATAATAGGTCTTCCAAATGATGAGCCGGTAGAGACAACAAAATTTGCGGTAAAATGCGGTACAAACGGTGTGAAATTTCACCTTTTGCATATACTTAAAAACACTAAACTTGCTAATGAATATGAAAAAGGCAAGATAAAGCCACTCGAGTTAGAAGAATATGCCGAGATTTTAAAAAGATGTATTTCGGTTTTACCGCAAGAAACTGTGGTACACAGAATAACAGGTGACGGCGCTAAAAAAGATTTAATTGCACCGTTTTGGTCATCGGATAAAAAGAAAACGCTGAATTTTTTAAATAAATATTTGCTTCAATGCGAATAAAAAATGCCCGATTTCTCGGGCGTTTTTTATTGCTTTATTTTTTTAAAATTACCGTAAGTTTCACCAACAGTTTCATAGAAAGAAAACGTGTTATCATATTTTTTAAGAAGTTTTTGAACTGCGGTTAACTGATGTTTGTTTACAACGCAAATAAGCACTGTTTTTGATGCGCCTGAATATGCTCCTTGTGCTTCGATTTTAGTGGCACTGTGTTTTAAAATGTGGGTAACTTCTTCGCAAATTTCTTCGGGGTGGGTTGTAATAATAGTGAATTTAAACGCTTGCTTTGCGCCTTGTATAATGTAGTTGCCAACAAAGTTTGTCACAAAACAGTATGTAATGCAAAGGGCAACCGGCTTATAGTCAAGATAGCCCTTATCTGAATAAACGATAAGCGAAACAAAAGCAACAATAGTATTGATGACAAAAGTTACCATAAAGAAGTTTGCATCGGGGCGGATTTTGTTTATATATTTTGAAACAAATTCCATACCGCCGCTTGAAGAACTGTGTCTTAAACACAAACCGCAAACAACACCGCTTATAACACCGCTTATTATTGCAGGGAAAATTGTATCGTGTCCGCCTGCGTTATATTGAATAACGTCTAAACCGCTTTTTTGCAAATAAAGGTATGAAAAAGAATATACAAGAGTGAAAACAAGAGAACGGTAAGCGTATTTTCGCTCAATTAAAAAGAATGATAATATACAAAGCGGGATATTTATCATAAGTGACATATAACTTATACTAAAGCCGGTTTTATATTGTATCATAGTTGCAATACCGTTGATACCGGCAGGTGCAAAATGGTTTTCAATAATAAAAACATAGTAGTTAACCGCCAATAACAAAGCCATAGCAATAACTACAACATAAGAAAACAAACTGCTTAATTTTTCCTTCATTTTAATACTCCTAAAAATGTATTTGCAAAAGATAGTATAATATGATATAATCTATTTGTAAAATTGATAATTGCGATAATTTGTATCGATTTTTTCGATAGGAGAGAAATATGGAAATAAGGAATTTACAAACTTTTATTTGTGTTGCCCAAACTAAAAGTTTCACCAAAACTGCAGAGCAGTTAAATTATGCTCAATCAACCGTTACAGTTCAAATTCAGCAGTTAGAGCAAGAATTGGGTGTTCCGCTTTTTGACAGAATAGGCAAGACAGTTTCGCTCACTGCTTACGGAAGTGAATTTTTAAGTGATGCTACTCAAATTTTATCTATGGTTGAGAAAGCAACTTCGCTTAATAAAAACCCAAAACAAATTAGCGGGGTTTTGCGTATAGGTGCGTTAGAGTCGTTGTTGCTATTTTCGGTTTTAAAGGTTATACCCAAATTTAAAGAAGAATATCCTTTGCTTGATATTAAAATTGAGATGGGGCACTCTACTGAACTTATACACAAACTAAAAGAAAACAGTTTGGATATGATTTTTATATTGGGTGAAGAAAATTCTGACCCTGATTTAAAAAGTTTTTATGTAAATAAGCAAGAACTGATTTTTGTTTGCGGAAAAGACCATCCTTTTGGAAACGAAAAAAACATAACTACTGAAAAGTTGTTTTCACAAGATTTTGTTTTAACCGAAAATTCAGGTTTTTGTAACAGTACACTCAAAAAAATGGCGAAAGATAACGGTTTTGTTATAAAAGATAAAATCGAAGCCGACAGTATTTTTGCGGTAATTGAACTTGTGAAAGCAAATATGGGACTTGCTTTCTTACCCGAATGTGCGGTTGAAAGCCATATTAAAAACGGTGATATAAAAAAGGTTGACGTAGAATTTAAAAACCAAATTCACAACAGTCAAATTTTATGTCATAAAAACCGATGGATTTCACCGTTTATTACAGGTTTTATAAACGAAATCAAAAATAATTAAGGAGATGCTTTAAATGTCAGCAAAAGATAAAATGCATAGCGGAGAACTTTATTTACCGTTTGATAAGTCGGTATTTGAGGAACAATTAAAACGACTTGACAAACTTTTTGAATTTAATAATATTAAACCCAGCCAACTTGAAAAACGCAGTCAAATGATGAAAGAAATGTTTGCTGAAGTGGGCGAAAACTGTTATATTGAATCGCCGTTTCATTCTAATTTCGGCGGTAAACATATACATTTTGGCAATAACGTGTATTGTAATTTTGGTTGCACCTTTGTTGACGATACTCATATTTTCGTGGGCGATAATACAATGTTTGGACCAAACGTTGTGTTAGCAACTGCGGGGCACCCAATTCTGCCTAAACTCAGAGAACAAGGTTATCAGTATAATGCGCCTGTTAAAATTGGCAAAAACTGTTGGTTGGGAGCAGGGGTTATTGTTTTACCGGGTATTACAATAGGAGATAATTGTGTAATAGGTGCCGGAAGTGTTGTAACAAAGGATATACCAAATAATTCGGTTGCGGTTGGCAATCCCTGTAAAGTTATGCGCAAAGTTAATGAACGTGATAAAGAGTTTTATTTTAAAGATTTGAAAATAGATTATAATAATCTTTAGCGTGTAATAAAAAAGCCGAGAACGGAAATTTCCGTTCTCGGCTTTTTTATTTTTCAAGAATTTCTCTATGTATTTTTAGGTTTTTTTATTTTGTTTTTTTGTAATATAAGTTTAAATAGTTTGTTTAACATTATTGAAAAAAAGATTGTTGATACTGTAACTAAAACAATATATAAAAAATTATTTTTTACGTATATTAATTTAGAGTGATAAAGGGTGAGAAAAATTCCTTGTGAAACATAAATTTCAAAAGATATTTTTGATAGTTTGTTTAAAAAATTAAATCTAAAGGTTAGCCGTTTAGAAATTTCTAAAATTATAATTGAAAACGCAATGGCAGATAGCATTTTACAAGGTATTGAAAAATCGTTGTTAATAAAATTGCCAAATACGTAAGACACCGCAAATAAAATACCCAATAAAGCAAAATATTGTTTTTTGAAATTATTTATGTTTGCAAAGATAATACCCATAGCAAAACATAAAACCGAAATATACCAAACCGACCAAAAATGGTTAATTAAACAATAACCAAAGTAAACCACGTAACCCAAAATAAAAGTGGTAATTTTTAAAAGTTTGGGTTTAAATTTAAAAGCAATAAAAAATAGTACGTAAAGCACAAGGGTTGCTTGTATGTACCAACCGTATTTAATAACGGTGTGGCCAAAGAAAAAGGAAAGAACTATTCTTCTTGTAGAAAGTGTTTGACCGATTATTTCCCAAAAAATAAGATAAATGGCTATTAATATAAGGTTTTGTATATAAAACGGTAGCAACCGCCTTTTTGGAAAATTGTTTATGTATTCGTGACCTTTTAATTTATAAGAAACAAAAAGCCCATAGCCCGAAAGAAACAAAAATATCCCAACCGAAAGATAGCCGAGTGAATTAACAACTTCTTGAAAAAATGTACCGTTTAAAAAGGTTGTGTTTTGACCGATATGGTGTATTAAAACAAAAATTGCAAAAAGCCCTTTTAAAGTGTTTGTTTTTTCAATTGATAAAAATTCCGGTTTTTTTATTTCTTGTGTTTTCAACATATTTTCGCCTTCTTTTTAGTAAAGGTTTGTTTTATAATATGTGTACTAATAATTTTCAATTACGGTTTTGGCTTTGGTGTATGTAATGCGGTAACGTTTGCCGCAAAGCCACAAGTTTTCAACTTTAAAGTAATCCCAACTGTCAGGCACCAAGGGGTTAACAGTAACTTTTCCGTCTTTTACGTCTATGCCAAAAAGTCCTGAAAGAACCAAGTCGCAAAACAGGGAATGATTGTAGTCTTTTCCGCGTTCAAGTCCGCCTTTTTCCTTGAGCCAACCTTTCGCTTCGAGTTTTCTTCTGGCTTCCCAAACACAAGTGTCAGGGTGGAGATTTTCGTCTATCCAAGGAATAACTTTTCCGTTATCAAGTGTTCTTTTATGCGATTTTGCATACTGTAAAAGCAAATCAAAATAATCGTCTTTGGTTATATAGTCTTGAGTATAATTTCTAATGGCATTGGCTATTGCTACTAATGTTTGCGAAGTGGCAAAAGGCCATACGGGACCGTTCCAAAGACATTCGTGAGGGTGTTCTTCCAAATAACGTTTGTGACGGCGTTCAGCACTTGTAATACCGTACTTTGCTTTAAAACCGTTATGGTCCAATAGTTGTTTAAAAGCCACGCATTTGTCATTATCGGGTAAATTAAAGTACCAAGGAATAAAGCCCAATTCTTCACGCACGTCGTGTTCACAAGGAATTTTTGGGCGTTGGGTATAGGGGTTTTCTTCGGTTTCGCCAAGCGGTAAAACTTTGTAAAAATCTTTATCCCAAAGTAAGCTGTCAAAAGCTGTTTTTATTTCTTCTGCAATTTTTAAAAATCGTTGTTCGGTGACGAAATTTTTTGCAATTTTGGCTATTTTTGCAATAGCTATAGCATCGCCATAGACGTAAGAATTAAGTGTTGGGCGAAGTCCCGAACCGCTAATCGATAGTTCCATACCGTCATATCCGTCAAGCGACCAATATAGTCCGCCGTTTCGTTTTTGCTTTTTTTCACGGTCTTCAAACATTTTTATTAATTTTGGCAACACTTCTATTGCAAAATCATAATCATTTTTTAAAGCGCAATATTCTAATACGGCGTGGGCATACCATGAACTGTAAGGACTTTTTCCAATACCGTTAAGCCAAAAATTTATGTACTCTTTTATCCAGTTATCTTGGTCTTTGAGCCATCTTCCTTCACGAATATGAAACCCTGCAGGACAGTTTATTGAATTATAAGGTCCGCTCCAAGCGACTTTTGGCAAAAATTCGGTTATAATATGACCGTGGGGTGTGTCTTTAATGTGCTTTCTGTAAGTCCACCAACGATAATAATAGGTTTTTTCAATATCTTTATCGGGACAGTCAATAAGCGGAATTTGTTCTTTTAAAAAGTCAAACGCTTTATCGTTTGGAAAAAGTTGACTGTAGAGTTGATTATCGGTTTTATTAAAACTATCAACGTAATATTTTAGTTTTTCTATCATAAAAAACTCCTTATTTATGTTGGGTTAATATCCACTCTAAAAGTTCAGGTGTGAAAGCACGTGTCCAAGAGTTATGAGCAACGTCTTCATAAAGGGTGCATTTAACGTTTGGGTTGTGTTGCTTTAAGGCATTTACCATATCAATTGTATTACTTGGTAAAACTGTGGTATCAAGCATTCCGTGAAAAGCCCATACAGGCATTTTTAATACGTTTGCATTCCATGGCATACCGCCGCCGCAACAGGGAGCAATAGCGGCAAATAAATCGGGATAAGCCATTGCCGTGTACCAAGTGCCAAAACCGCCCATAGAAAGTCCGCAAAGGTAGATACGGTTTTTATCGGCTGAATATTTTTCAATGATATTATCTATAAATGTTTTTAGCGATTCAACTTTCGCCGCCCAAAAAGTATTTTCGGGACATAGGGGAGAAATCAATATACAGTCGGTTAAATTAATGTCATTAACAACGTTGCAAAGCCCGTGAACAAAAACTTTATTCAAATCTTCGCCACGTTCTCCCGCACCGTGTAATTGAAATAATATAGCGGGATTTTGGCTAATATTATCGGGAATATTGGCGACATATTTAAAGCCATAATCTTTGTTGTCTTCATATATGATTTTCATAAAACCAACTCCTTACTGTGATTATATTACATTTTTTTATTTATTGTCAATATATATTAGTATAATGTATAATAGTTATATGATGTAAAAATTGATTTTCGCAACTGCAGGTTGCGAAAAAATTAAAGCAAAGTTGGTAGAAAACTAAAAAAATAATTGTTATTATTGAAATATTAAAAGGAGTGTTTTTTATGACGATAGGCGAAAAGATATATAATTTAAGGAATGCTAACAACATTTCTCAAGAACAGTTGGCTGAAAAACTTTCGGTTTCACGTCAGTCTGTTTCAAAATGGGAAGTGAATCAAGCGCTTCCGCAAATTGATAAAGTGGTGATGATTTGTAAATTATTTAACATTTCAACTGACGAACTTTTATCGCAAGACATTGATTTAAAACCTGTATCAAAGGCGGAAAAACCAAAGAACCGTTACTTTGGGACAGATGGTTTCAGAGGAGAAGCAAACATAAACTTAACGTCTGAACAAGCATATAAAGTTGGTAGATTTTTGGGTTGGTATTATTCTTCCAAACTTGCAGGGTGTCAAAACCCTGCCTACCGCCCCAAAATTGTAATAGGAAAAGATACACGTCTTTCAAGTTATATGCTTGAATACTCTATTGTTGCGGGTATTACCGCTTCTGGCGCAGATGCTTATATGCTTCACGTTACAACCACACCAAGTGTTTCTTATGTTGTAAAGGGGGAAGAGTTTGACTGCGGTATAATGATTACTGCATCGCATAATCCGTTTTACGATAACGGTATAAAAGTTATAAACAGTTTTGGCGAAAAGTTAGACGATAAAACCACTTCGTATATTGAAGATTATCTTGACGGTGATTTTGAAGCATTGGGAATAAGTGGTGATTTACCGCTTGCCACAAAAGAACGTATAGGAAAAATCATTGACTATGTTTCGGGCAGAAACCGTTATATTGGTTATCTTATATCCTTGGCA